>DHMB01000057.1:7872-10191 GCA_002405565.1 Clostridiales bacterium UBA4653 | reverse complement strand
CCGCCGCAACGGAAACAACGTCTGCAACGCAGGCTGAACCGACGGGCGAGGCAAAATGGGAAATAGACAACAAAAGATATTACGGCACGTTTGATCAGGCGATAAACGCGCTTTCAAAGACCGGCGGGTCGATAACCCTGCTGACAGACGCGCACCTGACGGAAAGGCTCATGCTCAACGCAGACATTTCCGTAAACGGCGACCACACGCTTTATATCGAAAATTACGTTTATATTTTTGAGACGATAAACGTCACCCTCAATTGCAGCGTCGACCTCAGCGGCGAAGTCGAGAACGCGGGCAATATATACATAAAATGCGTCGCGTCAAAGCACAGCAACGGAAAATACAAGGGCAATGAGCCGCTTGAACTGCACCATTGGAATTCGGGCAGTGTCGACAAGGAGCCCACGTATGACGAGGAAGGCGCGATACGTTATGTCTGTTTTGACTGCTTCACGGTCAAATTCGATTCGCTTCCGAAGCTCGTCAGAAAAAACACAAGAGACGTTGTAACCCTTGTTCTCTCGCTTTCGCTTCTCGGGATAGTTCTCATCTGCGCTGCGGGAATAACCGTCACGCAGCTCTGGAACAAAAAACACAAAGCGGCAGAAGCCGACGGAGAGGACACGGCGGCAGGAGAATGACCGCCATAAAACAACAGAATACAAATCCCCCGACGCAGATGTGTCGGGGGATTTTTTGTGTAACGGAAGGGGAGCGGGCGCCATAAAATAGTATCAGACCTTAACGGAGGTGAAAACATACATGGACAATACAGAAAACGTCGGCACGCTGACCGTGAAAACGGAGTCCGCCTTCGGGGCGTTCCCCGTGAAAGGGGCGACAGTCTCCTTCCGTCGGCAAATGCCCGACGGCGCGAAGCTCTTTGCCGTGCTGATAACGGATGAGGACGGGGAAACCGAGCCGCTTGAAATTCCCGCGCCGCCCGTATCAAACTCGCTCTCTCCCGGAGGAGAAACGCCGTATTCGCTTGTAAACGTCGAAGTCTATGCGGACGGTTACTATTCCGTAATGCTTATGGGCGTTCCGATATATTCCGGCATATCGAGCACGCAGACCGTCAACATGATACCGTTGCCGGAGAGCGTGCAATACGATAAATATCCGGGCGGAAACTATATCATAACGGAGAGCGAGGTGCCGAAGCTTTGAACACGCGCTATCCCGTCGTGCCTGAGTTTATAACGGTGCACCTCGGCGCTCCGGACGATACGGGCGCGGAAAACGTGACCGTCGGCTTTGCGGATTACATAAAAAACGTTGCGTCGAGCGAGGTATATCCCACATGGCCCGAGGCGTCCCTCCGGGCAAACATTTATGCGCAGATATCCTTTGCGCTGAACAGGATATATACAGAGCATTACCGTTCGCGCGGGTACGACTTCGATATAACAAATTCCACGGCATATGACCAGTCGTTCGTCCGCGACAGGGACATTTTTGATAATATCAGCCGCATTGTCGACGAAATATTCAATGATTATATCGTTCGCGAGGGGTATATAGAGCCGCTTTTCGCCGTTTATTGCAACGGCACGACCGTCACCTGCGACGGTCTTTCCCAATGGGGGAGCGTGTCGCTTGCAAACGACGGCCTCGGCGCTTACGATATCCTCACAAATTATTACGGAAACGACATAAGCATTGTCGAAAACGCGCCGGTTCAGTCGTTTGAGCCGTCGCCGCCGAACATTTTGCTCGGAGAGGGTAGCGCGGGCAACGACGTGAAATTCATTCAGGTGCGGCTTAACAGAATATCGACAAATTATCCGTCGATACCGAAGATACCGAACGTTGACGGCGTGTTCGGGGTTGAAACGGGAAACGCCGTCCGCGAGTTTCAGAGAATATTCACTCTGAACCGGACGGGCACCGTCGATAAGTCGACATGGTACAGTATACAGAGGGTTTACAATGCCGTCAAGCGCCTGAGCGAGCTGGACAGCGAGGGAATCCGCGAGGAGGAGGTTTCAAACCAGTTCAAGGATCTTCTGAGCGAGGGCGACAGCGGCGAGGACATACGGACGATTCAGTATTATCTGCAACTGATTGCGGGCTTCAATCCCGCAGTGCCGACAGTCCCCGTCGACGGTTATTTCGGCGAAAGCACGGCGGAGGCTGTCCGCGCGTTTCAGCAGGCATATGACCTTCCCGTCACGGGCGTTGTCGACGGAAGAACATGGAACATGATGTTTGACGTTTACTACGGAATGCTCTCATCCGTCGGCGACGAGGCGTTCGGCGGAAATACAGTGCCTTTCCCCGGTGTGTTCCTCAAATACGGCTCGGAGGGGG
>DHMB01000057.1:0-7806 GCA_002405565.1 Clostridiales bacterium UBA4653 | reverse complement strand
CTTGAAATTTTACAGCGGTATATAAATGCCGCGCACGAAATTTATCCGCAGATACCGCAGGTGGCTGTCGACGGAGTGTTCGGCACGGACACGAGAAACGCAGTCTATGCCGCGCAGGCGGTTTTCGGACTGCTCATAAGCGGGGTTGTCGGGCCTGTGCTCTGGACGGAGCTCGCGGACGCTTATTCGCAGGTCGACGGTAACACGAGAAGCGAATATCAATATGCGGGAGAGGTTTTGTCGGAAGGAGACGGCGATGACGGACAGCAGTAAAAAAACACAGGTGACGGAGCTCCAGAAAATGCTGCGGGCTGTGTCATATATACACACGGACATCCCGAGGATAAATCCGGACGGGGTGTTCGGCAGGGAAACGACTGACGCACTGCGTATTTTTCAGCGACAGATGGGGCTTGCCCCGACGGGCACCGCGGACTTTGCGACCTGGAACGCGCTCAGGGCGGAATCGGCGCTTGCGCGGGACGGTGCGGCGGGCGGAAAGATGATAAATATTTTCCCCGGCGTGGATTACGTCATAAAGCCCGGGGAAAAAAGCTCGCTTGTCTATGTGATACAGGTGATACTCGGCGACATTTCGCACACCTATGACGGGCTTGAAGACGTTGAGGTGACGGGAACATATGATAACGCCACATACGAGGGCGTCAAGCTGTTTCAGTATTATCATCGGATTGAGGAGACGGGCAACGTCGACAAAAAGACATGGGACGCCCTTGCCACCAGCTATAACGTCTTTGCAAATAACGAAAATTACACGTCATAGAGCCCCCAAAACGCCCTTTCGGGGGCGTTTTTTGCGGTTTACGCCTTGACAGAACCGCGCGGGACGTGTATAATATCATATGATATATAACGTTTTTCCGGAGGTCATATGAGCAAATATTCCGTGCTTTGGGAATATGTTTTTGCGAGCGGGAAGGATGAGCTTTCGCTTTCGTTTGACGAAATCGGGCAGATCTGCGGCTTTCCCATCGACCATTCTTTTCTGACATACAAAAAGGAGCTTTCGGAATTCGGCTGGGGAGTGAAAAAGATATCGATGAAGGAAAAGACCGTGATTTTTGAAAGAGAAAAGGGGGCGGGAGCTTGAAAAAGGTCATAATTTCGGCGAACGCCGTAACCTGCATGCGCATAGCGGAGACGGTCGCAATGGTTTTCACAGAGCCTCTCTCTGCCGGATTTTTCGCACTTTATACCTTTGCGGGTGTGACGGACGTTCTCGACGGTTTCATCGCAAGGCGAACGCACACGTCAAGCGAAAAGGGTGCCCGGCTGGACTCCGTCGCCGACCTGCTTTTCTATGCCGCGATGATAATCCGCCTTTTTCCGCGGCTCTTCAAAATGCTCCCGAAGCGGATATGGATATATGCGGCTACGGCGGTTGTCATCCGCCTCGGCTCATATCTTGCGGCGCTTATAAAATACGGAAAATTCGCCTCGCTTCATACATATATGAACAAGCTGACGGGCGCGGCGGTGTTCCTTGTCCCTTATTTTATGTTTTCTTCGGTTTGCTTTGGGTATTGCGTTGCCGTCTGCCTTATAGGCGCGGTTGCGTCGACGGAGGAGCTTATCATTCATCTTTCCGGGCGCGGAACCGAGCCGGATATAAAAACGCTCTTTCACTGGAATAAACAGTAAAATTACAGCCCCTGCGGTTATCCCGCAGGGGCTGTTTGTTTTTGGGTTTATCAGATACCGTTTTTGAGTCTGTTCATTCTCTCAATATCCGTGAAATTGTGAGTTGAAACGTGACCCGGGAGGGGAAGAAGTCTGTCGTTTACGGCGTCGACGATTGTGTCTGCCTGCGGGAAGAACCAGGGGTCGAGCTCCTTTGAAGGAGTTATCCAGTTTCTTGAACCGACGACTGTGGGCGGTGCGTCGAGGTAGTCGAATGCGAGTTCGGCAATGTTAGAAGCCATATCTCTCATTACGGAGTTGCGGTCGCAGGCGTCGCCCGTTATGATGATTCTGCCCGTCTTCTTTACGGATTCGAGAACCTTTTCATAATCGAAGGGAACTATGCTGCGCGCGTCGATGACCTCGGCTTCAACGCCGTATTTGTCGTGAAGTATCTTTGCGGCGTCCATAGCGCGATAAAGCGTTGCGCCGATGGAAAGAATTGTGACGTCTTTACCCTCGCGCTTGATGTCGGGATCGCCGATTCTGATTTCATAAGGTGTTTCGGGAACGCCGCCCTTATGGAACTGCTCGCCGATATCGTAAATTCTCTGGCTTTCAAAGAAGATGACAGGGTCTGTGCCGTTGAGGGCTTCCGTCATAAGTCCTTTTGCGTCATAAGGCGTTGCGGGGAATACGACCTTCAGTCCCGGAATGTGAGCGCAGAGAGCTGTCCAGTCCTGGCTGTGCTGCGCGCCGTACTTGTTGCCGACGGAAACGCGGAGGATGACGGGCATTTTGAGAATTCCCGCGCTCATCGACTGCCATTTGGAGAGCTGGTTGAATATTTCGTCGCCGGCGCAACCGATAAAGTCGGCATACATAAGCTCGACTATCGCGCGTCCGCCTGCCATTGCGTAACCGACGGCAGAGCCGACGATTGCAGACTCGGAAATCGGAGCGTTGAAGAAGCGGTGATAGGGGATTGCCTCGGTCAGACCTCTGTAAACGGCGAACGCGCCGCCCCAGTCACGGTTGTCCTCGCCATAGGCGATGAGAGTCGGATCTTCATAGAATTTATCGAGAATCGGCTCGAAGAGACCGTCGCGCAGACCGTAAATCTTCATCTTCGGAAGAGCCTTGCCGTCTGCGTCGTATGCCCAGCGGGATTTGACCTTGAGCGATTTGAGTCTCGGGTTTTCTTCCTTCGGGATGAGAACCTCGGCTTCTCTTGTCGGATCCATGCTCGGAACCTTCTTGTTTGAGAGCATAATCGAGGAGATTGCTTCCGGCTCTTTATCGAGATCCATTCTCGGCGAGAGTGTTTCATCGACGGCGAGACGGCAGATCTTTGTCATACGACGGACGATCGTCTCGTAAATTGCGTCGAGCTCGGCTTCCGTTGCAACGCCGCCGAGGATGAGCTTTGTTCTGTACGCCTTGATCGGGTCTGCGTTCTTCCACGCTTCGATCTCTTCCTGCGTTCTGTATGTGGAGGAGTCGGAGGGGGAGTGACCTGTTGTTCTGTATGTGATGACTTCAAGCATTGCGGGGCCTTCGCCGCGGAGAAGGAGATCCTTCTGTCTTGTCGTTGCGTCGATGACTGCGAGCGGGTCGTAACCGTTGACGGTTTCCGCGTGCATCTGTTCGGGGTTTACGCCCGCGCCGACTCTCGCCGCCTGACCCCAAGCCATTGTTTCGCCCTTGGTCTGACCGCCCATTCCGTAGAAGTTGTTGAATACGTTGAAGAGAATCGGAAGTCCGCCGCCCTCGCCCCAGAGCTGTTTGATCTGATCCATGGAGGACATGTTGAGCGCTTCGAGAACGGGGCCTCTGCCGAGTGCGCCGTCGCCGGAGTTTGCGATAACGATACCTTTCTTGTGATTCGATCTCTTATAGAGCGCCGCGCCCATTGCGATTGCCGCCGAGCCGCCGACGATTGCGTTGTTCGGGAAGATACCGAAGGGAATGAAGAATGCGTGCATCGAGCCGCCGAGACCGCGGTTGAAGCCTGTTCTTCTTGCGAAGATTTCAGCAAGCGCGCCGTAGAGAAGGAAGTCGATTGCGAGATCCTTTACGTCGCCCTTGATTTCCTCTCTGCCTTCGACAACGGAAAGAATCGAGCCGTCGAGGAAGGTTTTCATTATGTCGTAAAGCTCGGTGTTGTCGAGCTTCTTTATCGAGGAAAGTCCCTTCGCGATGATTTCGCCATGGCTTCTGTGAGAGCCGAAGGTGAAGTCGCTGTTGTCAAGGCAGTAAGCCTGACCGACGGCGGACGCCTCCTGACCGAGCGAAAGGTGAGCGGGGCCGGGGTTGTTGTATTCAACGCCGTTGTAAACGCTCTTTGTTTTGATCTCGTTGAGCATGGTTTCAAACTCGCGGATGATCGCCATGTCGCGATAAATATTGATAAGATCCTGCTTTGAATAGATTTTCTTTTCGTCTTCGATTGTAAGGTTGTACTGGCAAACGGGGATATCATGAAATTTGATAAAACCGCTGTCAAACGCTCTGTTGGGGTCTACATATTGACTCTTAGGCATGATTTTAATCTCTCTTTCCCGGTGGACTTGTTTTCGTCAACATCCCGCCACCGCAAGGATTATTGTAATATTATACTTTTGTATATTATATCATGAACATCGCTTCGCGAATGACTTCGCAAACCGTCGGGTGCGGGAATACGAACTTTTTCACATCGTCAACCCGCATTTCCTTTTCAACCATCATAGCGGCGCCGTAAATTATTTCGGAAGCGTAATTTCCTATCATATGAACGCCGAGCAGGCGGTTGTGTTCTTTATCGACTATGAGCTTGACGATACCGTCGCCGCCTTCGTTTTCGGCAACGTATCTGCCGCTGTATTTAAGCGTTACGGAAGCCGTTTTTGCTTCAATGCCTTTGGCTTTTACGCTCTCGCTCGTCTCACCGACCGAGGCAACCTCCGGATTTGTATATATAACGGAGGGGATTGAAAGGTAGTTTACGCGTTCCTTTCCGCCGAGCATATTCGCAACGGCAACCTCGCCCTCGCGATATGCGGTGTGCGCGAGCATTGACTTTCCGTTTACGTCGCCCGCCGCCCAGATTCCCGGCACGCTTGTGCGGCAGTATTCGTCCGTCACGACCGCGCCTCTCTCCGTCAGAACGCCGACGTTTTCAAGCCCGATACCCTGCGTGTGCGCACGTCTGCCGATCGAAACGAGCACCTTGTCCGCTTCAACGCTTTCGGCTTTGCCGTCCTTTTCGTAAACGACTTTTCCTTCACCGACCTTCGTCACCTTTGCGCCGAGAATGAAGTTTACGCCCTTTTTCTGATAGTTTTTGAGAAGTATTTTTGAAATTTCGCCGTCTGTCGGCCCTGCGATGTGATCCAGCATTTCAACGACGGTCACCTTTGAGCCTGCCGAGCAGAAATACGAGGCCATTTCAAGCCCGATGACGCCGCCGCCAATGACGGTCAGCTTTTCGGGGACGGTTTCCATATCGAGAATCTCGCGGTTTGTCATTGCAAAGCCACCGGCGACGGATTCGCGCAGTCCCTCAATCGGAGGAACGAGGGCGTCCGAGCCTGTGCAGATGAGAAGTCTTGCGCCTTTATATTCCTTGCCCGCCGCTTCGACCGTAAATCCTTCGGAATCTCTCCCTTTTATAACGCCGAATTCGGATACGACGTCTGCTCCCGCACTTTTGAGCTGCATTGCGATGCCGCCTGTCAGCTGTTTTACGACTTTATTCTTTCTTTTGACGACGAACGCGTGGTCGAGAGATGAGCTCTCGCACTTTACGCCGTATGCGTCGCCGTGCTTTGTGTAATCAAATATTTTTGCGCTGTAAAGAAGGGTTTTTGTCGGCACGCAGCCTTCATTCAAGCATACGCCTCCGAGCGCCCTTCCTTCGAGCACGAGGGTTTTCAGTCCCTTATGAGAGGCACGCTCGGCAGCGTTATAGCCCGCGGGGCCTCCGCCCAGAACGATAAGGTCATACATTTGTTTGTCCTTTCATCAGCGGCGCTTTATTTTCCGTTTTCCCCTGCCGCTGTCGGGATAAAACGCTTTTTATACTTGTGTATAAATAACTCTGCGACAATGTTATGCCTTGGTATAAAGCGTCAGATTGTCAGCAGGAGATTGAAGTTTTCAAGATTGTGGACAAGCTCCGAAAGGAATTTCGCCGCGGGCGCTCCGTCAACCGCCCTATGGTCGATTGTCAGAGAAAGGGGAATACAGGGATAGAAAACGGGGGCTCCGTCCTTTTCCTTTATTCTCTTTGTCAGCGAGCAAACGCCGAGAATTGCCGTCTGCGGAGGATTGATTACGGGCGTGAAGCTCTCGATACCCGTCGGGCCGATATTGCTTATCGTAAACGACGCGCCGCGGAGAACGTCCGGATTTGCCTTGCCGCTCTGGCAGTCGACGGCGAGCGCCTTTGCCTGCTTTGCAAGCTCGGAGAGAGTCAGCTTCTGCGCGTCAAACACCGTCGGAACCATGAGGCCTCTTTCCGTATCGACCGCTATTCCGAGATGGACTCCATCGAAATATCTCATTGTGTCTCCGCCGATGAGGTTTGCGTTGAGGGCTTTGTATTTGCCTGTTGCAAGCGTTTTTGCAACGGCGAAAAGTATCATATCGTTATAGGTTATGTTGCCGATACCCATAGCCTCGCCGCCCGCTTTGAGACTTGCTCTGAGCGCAACGAGCGCCGAAGCGTCAAAGGAGGTCGAGAGAGTGAGCTGTGCGAGCTCGGTAAGGGATGTGTGCATGGATTTTGAGATGACTTTGCGTATCTGGGACATTTTTTCGTCCGTATAGCCCGTTTTCTGTGCGGGAGCGGCTACGGGAATGTGGAATTCCTCTCCCTTCGGCTCTGCAAAAACGACCTTTTCGCCGCGGAGGAGCTTTTCTGCCGTCTCCGTGCTTACTGTCAGTCCTGCGTCGAGCACCTTCTGAATATCGCGCTCGATAATTCTGCCGTCGGGCCCTGTCGGGACTGCCTTTGAGACGTCAGCGTCCGTTTTTGCGGCGAGATTTCTCGCTCTCGGCGATATTTTCAGCCTGCCGCCTTCGGTTGCCGTTCCCGTTGCGACGGCTTCTGCCTTTGCGGGAGCTTCTTCTTTTTTCTCTTCCTTTGCCTCTTCCGTAGCCGTCGACGCCTCTTCCTTCTTCGGAATGAGAGCGGAAATATCCTCGCCCTCCGCGCCGATTATGCAGACGGTTTCAAGGCAGGGAACGTCGTCCCCCTCCTCGGCAAACACTTTGAGGAGCGTGCCTTCGACCGTTGCCGCCTCGTCAAAGGCGGATTTGTCCGTTTCATAGGAGAAGAGCACGTCGCCGACGTTTATCTTATCGCCGACTTTCTTTTTCCATTCGGTGATAATGCAGCTTTCGACGCTCTGTCCCTGTCTCGGCATGATTACAACTGTTGCCATTATTTTCTCCATTTCCGACGGATTTTTTGATTTTTACCCCGGCAGGCTTATCCGTCACAGCCCGCGGGTATTTTTATTCCGCAACTATTATGCGGACACCTGCCCCGGTGAATTTCTGTTCCACTGCGGAGGGGAGCTTTCTGTCCGTTATGACGGCATAAAGTCCCGTCTCCGTGCTGAACGTATACGGAAGGTTACGGTCGATTTTGTCGCCGTCCATGAGCATTATCACGCGGCGCGCCTTGCCTATGACATACTTTTTCAGCTCACATTCCGCGTAATTTCCGCAGGAAAAGCCACATTCAAGGGAATATCCGCTCGGCACGACGAACGCCGTGTCTATGTTTATTCCGTCTATGAATTTCATCGCCTGCATACCCGAAACCGAAAGGTTTTCGTGGTTTATCATCCCGCCGACGAGATTGACTATCGGCTTCTGCTTTTTCGCAAGCTCGATCGCAACGTGCGGCCCCGTCGTCGTGACGGTAAAGCGTTCGTCCGCGACCATCGAAGCCAGCCGCAGGGCGGTTGTTCCCGAATCGATGAAGATTGATCTGCCGGTCTCGACAAAGCCCGTTGCACATTCGGCAATGCGGGTCTTTTCCTCCGTCGCCTCATAGAGACGCTTTCCGAAATCGTCCTCTGCCGACGTCGTCAGAAACTTCATCGACCTTGCTCCGCCGCGCACTTTGATAAGCTCGCCCTTCGCTTCGAGACGGTCAATATCCCTGCGGAG
>DHMB01000123.1:4234-6286 GCA_002405565.1 Clostridiales bacterium UBA4653 | reverse complement strand
CCCGCCTCGCCTATCAGGCACGGGTTGTTCTTCTGACGACGGGTGAGAATCTGAAGCATTCTCGTCACTTCCTTCTCCCTGCCGATCACCTTATCAAGCTTTCCTTCTCTTGCGTCCGACGTAAGGTCGCGACAGTACATCGAAAGGAATTTTTTCTGCGGCTTTCTCTTCTCGCCGCTTCCCTTCTGCTGCGACTGTCCCTCGCCCTTCTTTTCGCCCGACGGCTTCGGAGCCGGAAAGCCCGGCATTGAACCGAAGAGCTTTTCAAAATCGACAGCCGGCGCGCGTGACGCAGGATCGTCGGGATCGCCGTCGTCGCCCGACGGAAACATCGATCCGATCTCGTTTTCCATATTCTCAAGGTCGTCGTCCGATATGCCCATTTTATCGAGTATATCGTTTACCTGAGGTATGCCGAGCTCCTTTGCGCATTTGAGGCAAAGTCCCTCGTTTTTTGTTTCGCCGTTTTCCATTCTGGTGACGAATACCACAGCCATTCTCTTATGGCATCTTGAACATAATTGCATAGTAACCGTTCCGTTCTCGGCGGATTATGCGCCGCCGACGCCATTGATTTTTGTTTTATACCGTAAATTTATCCGCTATCCATGTAAGAAAATTCAATACAAGGGAAACGGGATTTATCTTAAGGAAAAATTTCATCACGGCACCGCTCGCAAGCGCTTCCGTAAACGTTTCGGGAAATTTTGCGCAGAGTATCGGAAGTGCGGCGCGGACGAAAATATTCGCCAGAAGCCACGTCCAGAATGACCCGCACACAAGCCCGAACACAAAGCCGAGCCCGCCGTTTATCTGTTTGAGCCCCGGCGCCTTTGCCGCAAGGTCGAGCAGAAGCACGATGAGCTTCTGCAAAAGCAAGGTCACGACAAAGATCAGCACAAACGCTATCGCCGTCGATATAATCGAGGCTATATAGTTTTTGACTATCGCGGCGGCTTCAAGGCTCGCCTGATCCGCACCCTTTGCTATGGCGTTATCAACTACGTAGTTGACAACGAATTTTATCTTTTCTCCAAGCGTCATTCCTTCAAGCGACGGCATTTCCGTATCCGTCACCATCTTGGCTATGAAAGGTATCTTCTTTACATAAACTGCCAGCTTCGAGCAGAACACATAAGCCAGAAGAAATGACACAACATATTCAACAAAGCCCGCTACCATCCTTATAAATCCTTTTTTCATGCCGATAAATGCGGATATCGCAATTATAAGCACCATGACAGCGGCAATTATAACATCAATCATTTTTTACCCCCTTCTCCCACGCCGACACGGGCAAGCCGCGTGCCGTATGTATAGCACAGGATAATATCACTTTCGTCAAGAGCAAACATATCGAGCGCCCCGCCCTCTATGTCAAGCTCATCTTCATACTGCCCTTTTACATATAACTTTCCGTAGCCGAGGAGAAAAACGTTTTCCCCGTTCGGACAAACGGAATATATCTTTTCATCTGTCGAGAAGTCGCGGCGGGTGCCTCCGTCTCCGGAGAAAACCGTGACGTTTGTTCCCGAAAATCCGACCTCGCTTCTCGCAACGGCGAGCCTGTCATCAGAAAAACACACGTCGGTCAGCGTTCCGGAAAATGTCTCCTCTCCGCGCTTTTCGCCCGAAGAAGAATAAAATCTTGCCGCCCTGTCTGTCACTGAAATCATCCCGCCGTCATCGGAAAAGAAAACATAATACGGAGTTTCGCCCCTGTATTTTTCGTCGACGGTCGTTTCGCCCGTGCCGGTTTTCTTCACGATAAGCTCGCAATAAGGTATACCGTTTTCCGTGCCGCTTGCGAAAATACCGACGCTTTTTCCGTTTTCGGAAAGCCTGACGGAGGAAACGTATTTATCGGTCGACTTCCATGTGTAAACCAGGGAAAACGCCTTGCTGTAAACAAGCACCGCGGAGCGGACGTTCTTTTCGGACGTAACAACCGCAAACCCTCCGTCCGGCCCGACGCAGATATCGTTTATCGGATATTCGGAATTTATCGTGTGTACAGCGGAAAAGGAATTGTACAGCGTTGCGGTATTCCCG
>DHMB01000123.1:0-4196 GCA_002405565.1 Clostridiales bacterium UBA4653 | reverse complement strand
CCCGCCTCTTTTATAAAGCGAAAGATATTTTCCGTCGCTCCCGACGGTATCAGCGCCTGCGGCGTCCGCCGAAAGCTGTATTTTCCCCGATACCGAATAAACGGTCAGCTTTCCGTCGCAAAGCGACACAAGGTCGCCTTTATACATCGAAAACTTCATATCTGAATTTCCGGTGAAGGTTATGTCGCTGTATGACGACGCCGAGGAAAACGGGTTTATCTGAAAATATTTGAAAAAATATCTGAAATTTTCGGCTTTCAGCTCCCCGCTTCCGAATATCGCCATGAAAACTATCATTATAACGAGGACAACGACTATAACATATTTCGCAACATGATATTTTCCGGCAAGCGCCGTCCAGTATTTGCCGGCTGACGTTTTTTCGCCCTGCGGCAGTCTTTTTTCATCGCTGTTCAAAGCCGTCGTCCTCCTTTTCCGGTTATTTTATAAAGACCTTTCCGAGGTACAGCCCCTCGGCGGGAGCCGTTCTGCCCGCAAGGGTTCTGTCCTTTGAATTTATGATTTTTTCAATATCACAAGGGGCAATCTTCCCCTCCGACACCTCAATCAGCGTTCCGACGGTTATCCTCACCATATTATAGAGAAATCCGTCCGCCGACATATATATTTTTACCCTGTCTCCGTCTCTTTCGACGCGACACCCGGTGACCGTGCGCACGGTGTCCGCAATGCTGCTACCCGAAGCCATAAACGCGGCAAAATCGTGCCTGCCGACAAAATGCTCAGCCGCCTCGTTCATTTTCGGAACGTCCAGCGGGTGCGGATAATGATATGCTCTGCCGAGGAGAAACGGATCGCCGACGGGAGAATTCAGAATAAGATATTCATATTCCTTTCCCGTAACGTGCCGACGGACGGAATATCCGTCATCGACAGTCTCCGCCGCCATAACGGAAATATCCTTCGGCAGGTATGTGTTTATCGCGCGGGGGAGCTTTTCAGCGGGAATATCTGCGCCGCCGTGCTTTTCAAACGTCGCGTAATATTCCTTTGCGTGAACGCCGCTGTCCGTCCGGCTGCAACCGGTGACGGCGCAGTCAACTCCGAAAAGCGTCTTTCCCGCTTCGCAAAGCCTTCCCTGAACGGTATCGCCGTTCGGTTGAACCTGAAAGCCAGAATACGCCGTTCCGAGATACGATAATTTCAGAAGGTACTTCATATCACCTCACACCGTGTAAAACGGGACGTATTTGTTTATAAGCACAACTCCGGCAATAAACGCTCCGAAGAATATAACGAGGATAAAATCGTACGGGCGGAGCGTGCGGCGGGTCATTTTCGTTCTGCCGTTTCCGCCTCTGTAACAACGACATTCCATCGCAACCGCAAGCTCGTCTGCCCGGCGGAAAGCCGAGATGAAAAGCGGAACGAGCACAGGCAGAAGCGCCTTCGCCCTCTTTATAAGTCCGCCGCTTGAAAAGTCTGCGCCGCGCGCCTTCTGCGCCGACATTATCTTGTCAGTTTCTTCAATCAGCGTCGGAATGAAGCGCAGAGCGATCGTCATCATCATGGAAAATTCGTGAACCGGCAGCTTTATCAGCTTCAGAGGCGAAAGCAGACTTTCAATCGCGTCCGTCAGCGCTATGGGCGAGGTCGTATAAGTCAGAACGACGCCAGTGCCGAGAATGAGACAAAGAATTCTTACCGCCATATAGAGCGCGGTAAGCAGTCCGCAGAGGTAAACGTTTATCTTCCAGAAGCTGAAAAGCGGTTCAGTGCCTTCCGGCGGCGAATACCAGAAAATATTGATAACAGCCGTGATTATAACTACGAATATCAGCGGCTTTATCCCTTTGAGTATGACGGAAAGCCTTATGCCGGACATAGCCGTCATAATAATTGAAACAAGAAGCAGAAGCGCATATGCCGCTCCGCTCTTTGCAAGAAATATCGCAACTATATATGCGATAGTCAGAAGTATTTTTATTCTCGGGTCGGTCTTGTGGAAAATCGAGTTTCCGGGAAAGTACTGCCCGAGCGTTACGTCCTTCAGCATTTTCCCTCACCTCCGAAAAGGCGGAGAATTTCTTTTTCCGCTTTGTCAACTGTGTATGCCGAGGTATCGACGTCATATCCCATCGCTTTCAGCTCGCAGAGAACCTTCGTCACCTGCGGAACCGTCAGCCCCGTTTTCATAAGCTCATCCGAATGGGAGAATACCTCCTCCGGCGTTCCGGAAAGAAGCACCTTCGAATCGCTCATAACAACGATTTTATCGCAGTATTCCGCAATGTCCTCCATACTGTGGCTTATCATAATTATCGCCGCGCCGGTTTTGTCCCTGTATGCTGCGATATTGCCGAGAATCTCCCTCCTGCCCCTCGGGTCAAGACCTGCGGCAGGCTCGTCGAGTATCAGAACCTTCGGGCGCATAGCAAGCACTCCTGCGATTGCCGCACGGCGCTTCTGACCGCCGGAAAGCTCAAACGGCGATTTTTCGAGAAGAGCCTCGTCGAGACCGACGTCGCGCGCCGCGTCTCTGACTCTTTCGTCGATTTCCTTTTCGGAAAGTTCCATATTCTTCGGCCCGAAGGATATGTCTTTATAAATTGTTTCATCAAAGAGCTGATACTCGGGATACTGGAACACAAGTCCTGCCGTAAAGCGTACCTGACGCATTTTCTTCGGCTCTTCCCAAATGTTCTTCCCGCAGACGAACACTTCCCCCGAGGATACGGGCAGAAGTCCGTTTATCAGCTGGGCAACCGTCGATTTTCCCGATCCCGTATGCCCTATTATTCCCGTTATCATACCGCTTTCAAACACGGCTGAAACGTCAGTAACCGCCGCCGATTCAAACGGCGTGCCCTTACTGTAAGTATAAGATACGTTTTTAAGTTCGGCTGCCGTCATTTTCTGCCTCCCAAAGCGCATTTTATCGCCTCCGCCGCGCTTTGCGGAGTCAGAGCGCGGGTATCGACCTTTATTCCGTCTGCTTTAAGAGCTTTCAGAAGCCTTGTCACCTGCGGGATTTCAAGCCCCGCCTTTTCAATCGTATCCGTCATAGAGAAAACGTCCTCCGGCTTGCCGTCCGCCGTAATGCGACCGTCGTCCAGAACGATAACTCTGTCCGCTTCGGCGGCTTCCTCCATGTAATGAGTGATAAGAATGACCGTCGTTCCCCTTGCGGCGAGCTTTTTTATCGTTTCCATAACCTCCGCCCTGCCGATCGGATCAAGCATAGCGGTCGATTCGTCAAAAATGATGACGTCCGGATCAAGGGCGATTATTCCCGCTATCGCGACTCTCTGCTTCTGTCCGCCGGAGAGCTTGTGCGGAGAGTGCTTTTTGTATTCGCTCATACCGACGAGTTCAAGCGCATCGTCAACTCTTTTTCTTATTTCAGACGGTTCGACGCCGAGGTTTTCCGGCCCGAAGGCGACATCCTCCTCAACAACCGTTGCAACAAGCTGGTTGTCGGGGTTCTGAAACACCATTCCGACTCTGCGACGAAGCTCATAAGCCTCGTCCTCCGTTATTCCGTCCGTATTTTTTCCGAAAAGCACAACCTTCCCCGACGACGGAGAAAGCACAAGGCTGAGCAGCTTTGCAAGCGTGCTCTTTCCCGAGCCGTTGTGCCCGAGAATACAGGTAAAGCTGCCCCGCTCTATTTCAAGATCGACATCGTGCAGGACGGGGACTTTCTTCCCGTCCTCCTCGTACGAAAAGCCGAGCTTTTCGGTTCTGATAACTGTTTCTGCCATTTTTCTTTCCCAAGTAACTTATTTTTTGAATGTATATCTTGCGCTCGAACCGCAAGGAAGAAGTCCGCCGGAGGCTTTGACGGGAAGCATAAGCTCGCCGCATTCAAGCTCGCCCTCCGGCAAGACCTGTTTCATAATATAACCTATCGCAGACGAAGAAAGCCCGGTTGTGTAAGAATTCACAAGCACAAACAGCGGGTCATCCGAAAGGAGATTTGCCGTCAGCCTGATAAAATCGTCAATGCAGTCCTCCAGCTTCCATACCTCGCCCGAAGGGCCTCTGCCGTACGACGGAGGATCCATAATGATCCCGTCATACCTGTTTCCGCGACGGATTTCCCTCTCGATGAATTTCCTGCAATCATCGACTATATATCTTATCGGAGCTTCCGCAAGACCGGAGAGCGCCGCATTTTCTTTCGCCTGCGCAACCATCCCTTTCGCCGCGTCAACGTGACAGACGGACGCTCC
>DHMB01000013.1:6966-7479 GCA_002405565.1 Clostridiales bacterium UBA4653 | reverse complement strand
GTCCGCGGCGGTATCATTTCCGTCGACAAGGGGCAGTTCGAAGGCGCGCACGCAATCGGTATGTCGCATTTCAAGACGATGTTTTACGTCATTTTGCCGCAGGCAATAAGAAACATAATGCCTTCGATCGGCAATGAATTTGTCGTCAACATAAAGGACAGCTCCGTCCTCAGCGTCATTTCCATAACGGAGCTGATGTTTGCCGCAAAGCAGGCGGGCGGCGCTTATGCGCAGTTCGTTCCTTCATATGTGATGTGTGCCGTGATTTATTTCATTCTCACGTTCACCGTCACAAGAATTCTCCGTCTCCTCGAAAAGAAGATGGATGGGGACGACTCATATGTCGTCTGCGGCTCGCAGACGGATTTCAAATCGCAGATAAATGCTCGCGGGGAGGGAAAATGATATGGCTGTAATTGAAGTTTCTCATCTCAAAAAGTCCTTCGGCGCAAACGACGTTCTGCACGATATTTCGTTTTCTGTCGGTCAGGGCGATGTTATAAGCGTTATCGG
>DHMB01000013.1:0-6920 GCA_002405565.1 Clostridiales bacterium UBA4653 | reverse complement strand
AAGAGCACCATGCTCCGTTGCATAAATCTGCTCGAAACGCCGACAGGCGGCGAAATCCTTTTTCACGGCAAGGATGTCCGCGGCAAGGATGTCTCCCTCACTGACTATCGCTCGAAGGTGACGATGGTTTTCCAGAGCTTTAACCTTTTCAATAATATGACGGCTTTCCGCAACTGTACAATCGGCGCCGAGAAGGTGCTCGGGCTTTCGAAAGCAGAGGCGGAGGCAAGGGCTGAAAAGTATCTTTCAAAGGTCGGTATGGCGGCATATAAGAACGCAAAGCCCCGCCAGCTTTCCGGCGGACAGAAGCAGCGTGTTGCAATAGCCCGCGCGCTCTGTATGGAGCCGGAGGTCATTCTCTTTGACGAACCGACGTCGGCTCTTGACCCCGAAATGGTGGGCGAGGTGCTGGCTGTTATGAAGTCGCTTGCTGCCGACGGACTTACGATGATAGTCGTGACACACGAAATGGCGTTTGCCCGCGATGTTTCAAGCCGCGTTATCTTTATGGACGGCGGGTATATCGAGGAGGAGGGCACTCCCGCAGAGATTTTCGGCAATCCGAAAAAGGAACGCACGAAGGAATTCCTTTCAAGATATTTTGAAAAATAAGCAAATCAAAAACGAACGGCTTGCCGTTCGTTTTTTGCGTTCATATGGATTTTTGCGTCGGTTTATGATAAAATGAAAGACAAGAGCGGCGGGAAGCGGATATAACGGAGGAGACTATGGGGAAAATACTGAACGAACGGCTGATATATGAGATATTATCAGTTGTTGAAGAGATTCCGGAGGGCAAGGTTGCAACTTACGGGCAGATCGCAAGGCTCATCGGCAGGGACAGGAATTCAAGGCTTGTCGGAAAGGTGATGAGTATGGCGGATTTTTACGGAAGCTATCCTTGCCACAGGGTTGTGAGCTCCTGCGGAAGACTTGTTCCGGGATGGAGAGAGCAGAGAGAGCTTTTGCTTGCGGAAGGGGTAACATTTCTTCCGGGAGGTAACGTTGATATAAAGAAAAATATCTGGGAGATATAAAGCAAAAACGCCCTTTTGGGGCGTTTTTTTAATGTCTATGCTTTTTTCTCCGAATTTCTTAGATCTGAAAACTTTTTATACTGTCTTTCGCTTATATGGAAGAAGCAAAGCACTGTTACCAGAAGAAAGAGAAGCACTGCGGAATAATATATCGGAATGACAGCCTTCCATGTCTCCTCGGGGAGAAAACGCTTTATCGGCACGGCGTCGAGCAGCAGATATATAAGCATACCGTTTCCGTCAGCGACAATCGGGCGGAGCATTTTCGCCCTTATTATAACATAGCCTATGCCGACGAGCAACTTCCATACGTCGCGGGGGTCATATTGCTTTTTTGTAATGGTTACAAAACCGCAGAAATAAAGCGTTCCGTGACAGAGAAGGGAGATTGCCGTGTCCGTGCGCGAGGAGGCGCCGTATATGGTTTCCCCCGCAACTATCATCGTCATATAGTAGAAAAACCCTGCCATAAGCGAAGAATATGCAGCCCAGCAATTTATTCTCTCCCAGCGGGAGAGAAGTATCAGCGGGGCGATGAAATATGCGAGCGTTGAAAACTCCGCAGGAATCTTTATAACGTGGTAAAACAGAGGATAAATGACGACATATCTCAAAAGATTTCCGCACAGGAGGATGAGCGACAGGGCGCGGACGAGCTTTTCGCTCATTGCCTCGGACATTTTGCCGACGGTATATGCGGCGATGTTTACAATTATAAACAGAAGCAGAGCGGTTATATTAAGCCAGTCCATAACAAAACCTTTCTTTTATGCTTTATAATCGAACCAGTCCCAGACGTGCCAGAATTCAAATGATCCTGCGGAGAGCGCAGAAACCGCAAAGCCGACTATGAGAAGAAGCGCGAAAGCCGTTACGGAGATGAGCGCTATGCTGCGCATTGTGCGCTTGACCTTTGCGGAGAACTGCGGATAAACCGTTACGGGAGGGAGCGCCGTTTTGCCGAGTGTATTTTTTACGAATCTGCTGTATGAACGTACAAGCTGACGCATAAATCCGAAGAAGAACACCGTTCCGACGGCGGAGAGCACGGCGAGAGCGATAAACATTACGCCGAAAATGCAGGCGCAATAATAGGGCATTTCGGGAAGGGACACCCCCGCAATGTTGCCGCCAGTAAACATACATACGGAAGCCGCGCCGAAGGCGAGCGTCAAAGCGGCGACGACGATCTCCCATGCAAAGAACAGGATGCAGAAAATTCCGAAGAAGAAGTCCAGGACGCCGACGCCGATCGTCACGAGAGCTTTGTTTTTCTTTTTGCCTTCTGCGGGGGAGGGAGCATACTGCGCGGCTATGGCTTTCGGGTCACCGAGCTTTGCGGCGATTTCTTCCTCCGAATATCCGTCCGCGAGCTTGAATGTAAAATGTTCTTCGTATTCTTCGATTATGTCGCCCGTGTCACGGACGCCGTTTCTTTCGAGATTTTCTTTGAGTGTTTCAATGAATTCGTTTCTTCTCATTTTTCAGTCCTCCAATATATTCTTTATTGCCTGCGCAAACTGAAGATAATCACGCAGATCGTTTTCAAATGTTTCTTTTCCGAGTTTTGTCAGCGAATAATATTTTCTCGGCGGCCCTCCGCTCTCCTCCTGAAGATAGGTTGTCAGAAGTCCGTCCGACTTGAGCTTTCTCAGAATGGGGTAAACCGTTCCGTCCGCTATGTCTATCTGCTTTGAAAGCGTTTCGGAAATTTCATAGCCATAGCAGTCCCGCTTTTTCAGCAAAGCCATAACGCAAAGCTCAAGCACGCCTTTTTTATATTGTGTATTCAAATTATCAGCTCCTTTCGTCTCGGATGATTTCTTCATCATCCACTATTGTATTATATTCAGTAGTTTTGATTTGTCAATACTTTTTCCGAAAAAATAATAAATTTTTGAAAAACAAAAATCGGCGGGGACAATCTGTCGCCGCGCCGATTTTCGGAACGCATAAGAAAAAGCCCTCCGAATGGGAGGACCTTTGGGTTATTTGAGTTCTTCAAAGGTATAATAATCGTGGTCAGAGAAGGCTTCCGCATATGTGCCTTTCTTTGCACATATTGTCACATAGCGTATACGGTAGCTTGTGACAGACTCACCTGCCGAATTCTGCGTCTTGACCTTCTTTGCAAGCGCGTTCTTTGCGATATATTCGACGCTTGACGGAATAATTATCGTTGATATTGTCGTGCTTGCGTCCGCAATGCAGTAAGCGGGGAGACGCTTTACGGTCGAGGGGATTGTCAGGGTTGTCGTTTCCTTGCCCTGATACTTTATGAGTACGCCGTCACCTGCGACGACAAAGTCATTTTTCTGATTGAGAAGCCACTTTGTCGATTCAAACGCATTCTCTCCTATATATATAACGCCCTTCGGCACAGAGAGCTTTGCGAGCTTTGTGCAACCGGAAAATGCTCCGGCGGAGATTATGTTGAGCGTTTCGGGGAGGGTGAGGCTTGTCAGCTTTGTGCAACCGGAGAACGCGTTTGACGCGATATATTCCGTGCCTTCCTCAAACGTTACGCTTTCAAGTCTTGTGCAGTATGCAAAAGCGATTGCTTCGACATTTTTTATTCTTGTGGGAATGACAACTTCGACAAGCGCGTCGCAGCCGTAATATGTTCCCGCGGTGATTGTTGTGTCCTCGCTGCCGATATATATTCTTGTCAGCTCACGGCAACCGGAGAACGCGCAGGTTTCAACTTTTTTCAGGTTCGGAAGCTCGCCGATGTCCTTAAGCGAAACGCAGTCCGCAAATGCGGAAGCGGAGATGACTTCAATGCTTTTCGGCAGAGTGACAGATGAGAGCTTTTTGCAGGAATCGAACATACGCTGGGGAACGGAGGTGAAACCGTCTTCAATGACAGCGCTTTCGACGCCGGATGAATAGAAAATTCCTATGCCGACCTCTTTGAGAGTCGACGGAATGGTTACATTTTTTATCTTTGCGCACTTACCGAAGGCGAAATCGCCTATCGATTTTACGGAGGGAGTGATTTCAAGGCCTTCAAAAAGGTCGCAGGCGTAGAACGCGTAAGCGCCTACGGACGTTATATTTTCGGCAAGTTCAACTTTGGAAAGAACCGTACATTCGGAGAAAGTGAATGCGGGGATATCGGATATGAGGGGGAGGGAAACGCTTTCAAGCGATACGCAACCCTGGAAAACAAACGAACCGAGAGACGAAACGTTTTTCAGATTTATGCTCTCAATCGACGAGCACGCTCTGAACGCATAGGATTCAACCGTTGTCACGCCTTCCGGAATGTTTATGTCGGTCAGCTTGCTGCAATAGTTGAATGCATACTGCGAAATCTTTGTTATTCCCGAGGGAAGTTCGATTTTCTTCATTTCGACGCATGAGTCGAACATGCCGATGGGAATTTCCGTCATGGAGGAGGGGAGCTTCACCGTTTCGAGTTTGAGACAGCCTCTGAAAACGAACGAACCGATTGTCTTTGTGTTTTCCGGAATTTTAACGGAAACAAGAGAGGTGCAGTCGAGGAAGGCATATGAACCGAGGGATGAAAGCGATTCGGGAAGGGTGACTTCCGTCAGCTTTTTGCAGGAATAAAATGCGTTTCCGCCGATTTCCTTTACGCCCTCGCTTATTATCAGCTTTTCTATTTCCGAGCCGGCAAATGCGCCGCCGCCGATTTTTTCAACGCCGGAAGGAACCGTGAAGGTGCCGTCGTTTATTGCGGATGACGCCGTTGGGAACATTTCAATGGTTTTGCCGCCGTCCGAATAGAGCACGCCGTCGGCAGAGGAGAAGACGGAGTTTCCGTTATCAACCCAGAAGCCTGTTATGCCCGTGCAACCGTAGAACGCGCCGTAACCGATTTCGGTGAGCGAGGCGGGAATTTCAACCGTAAACTTGTTTCCGCCGACGGTCGCGCAACCCGCAAATGCATAGCTTCCGACTGATTCAAGCGATGTCGCCTGCGAAAAGTCAAGGGAGATCGACGAGCAGTCGCGGAATGCGCCGGAGCCGATTGTCTTAACGCTGCCGGATATTTTGAATTCTTTAAGCGACGAGCAGAGATAGAATGCGTCATCACCGATTTCGGTTATATTGCAGTTGCCGTGGAAGGTTATCTTTTCAAGTGACGTACAACCCATGAAAGCGCCCGCTCCGATCTTTGTGACGGAGGAATAGATCGTCACCTCCTCAATGGAGGTGTTTCCGGCAAAGACCGAGTCGCCTATCGCCACGACGGGATATTTACCGTCGATACGGCTGATTGTGAGCAAGGTTTCGTCTGTGCCTGAATATGCGACGATCGTCGCCTTGTTGTTTTCGTCAACTGTGTATTTATACAGTCCGTTTTTGCTGGTTATCGTTTTGCTGTCCGCGGCGGACACGCAAAGCATTGCCGCGCATATCACAAAACAGATCGCCAGCGCGATTGAAAGAATGATTTTTCGCTTCATTTTCGGTACCTTTCTTTTTTATTGCCGTCTGATTTTCAAAAAAGAGGTTAAATCTTACAATAGTATATCATAATAAAAATATATTTGCAAGAATAATCGGCATTTGTTTTGTAAAGTAATTTTGAATTCAGAGCTTTCTGAGACTTTTCAGTCCGCAGAAAACGAGAAAAATTCCGAAAAATTTCCGCAGAAGAGAAGGACTTATGCTTTGGGCGATGGTAAGCCCGATAAACGCACCGACAATGCCGAACGCGCCGATGAAAATTACGGCGGGAAAATCAATATTGCGCTTTTTTATGTGGATTGGGACGGCGGCAGCCGCTCCGGAAATGAAAAACGAGAGGTTTATCCCCTGCGCCGCAAGCTGCGCGACATTGCGCGCAAGGGTCAGATAAATGACAAGAAGTCCGCCCCCGCCGACGCCCGTTCCCGCGAGTGCCGAAGCGAGAAAAGATACGATAACATCAAGTATTTTCATAGCTTTATCATCATGCTTATGCCCGCCCAGATGACAAGCAGGGCAAAGACAATTTTCATTATTTTTGAGTTCAGTCTGTCAAGGAGGAATGCGCCGAGAACGCCTCCCGGGATGGCGGCGAGCATATAAGGGGCGCTCTCCGAAATATTGAAAAGTCCCTGCGAAAGATAGAAAAAGAGAGACGCCGTCGACATTATGAGCGACGAGGAGAGCGTTATTGCAAAGATATCTTTTGTACTGTAAACGTTTTCCCGCGCATATATTTTTGAAAGGAAGAAAACCGTTAAAATTCCGCCTCCCGTGCCGAGTAATCCGTTGACAATGCCGGAAAGCACGCCTGCAATGGCGAAAAACAGACATCTTTTTCTCAGCGGGGCGCGGTCGACTGTTTTTTCATTCATTTTATTTTTTTCCTTATTTTCGGTTGAATTTAATTTTATTCTATGCTATAATTACTTTGTTATACTGGCGGAAGAATATTCCGCGGGCAAAGTAACGATAGCCGAAAGGCGGTTATTATGACTTTGATCGAAGCGATCATTTGCGGAATTGTTCAGGGCGCGGCGGAATTTCTGCCCATATCGAGCTCGGGACATCTTGCGCTTCTGCACGCGATGTTCGGTCTTTCGGATCCCGAAACCTGTATGACGTTTGACGTCATGCTTCATCTCGCAACGCTTGCGGCGGTGGTATGCGTCTATTCAAGAGATGTGCTCGCGCTTATAAAGGCGTTTTTCACGATGATCGGAAAGGCCTTTTCCGGAAAGGGAAAAGAGCTGACGGGGACTGAAAGATTTGCGCTTTATATAATCATTGCGACGGTGCCGCTCGGCTTTGCGTTTTTTGCAAAGGACGCGGTGACCGGCGTTGCCGCGACGCCGAGGGCTGTCGGAATTCTTCTCCTTATAAACGGCTTTGTGCTCCTCATCGGGGACAGAGCGGGGAGAGGTCACGCGGCGGCAGAAGATC
>DHMB01000070.1:6122-8214 GCA_002405565.1 Clostridiales bacterium UBA4653 | reverse complement strand
CCGGATTGATGCGGATCTTATCTGCTCCGTTTTCCATGGCTGCGATCGCCATCCTGTAATCAAAATGGATATCTGCAACAAGCGGGGCTTTTATCCCCGCGTTTTTCATTTTATATATGGTTTCGGCGTATTCTGCGGACGGAACGGTCAGGCGGATGATATCGCACCCCGCCTCTTCAAGTCTTCTCGCCTGCGCTATGCAGGCTTCCGCGTCCGCCGTATCGGTATTGAGCATTGACTGCACCGCTATCGGATGTCCCGAGCCGATTGTCACATTTCCGATTCTGACCGCCTTCGTTTTTCTTCTTATACTTTCGTAATCCATTTACTTTTTCACCAGATAAATTATATCCTTGCAGGTCACCGCAAACATCAGTATCAGCAGAAGGATTATACCGATAAAATGGATAAGTCCTTCCGTTTTCGGATTGATTTTCTTTCTCGTCACAAGCTCGATGAGCATAAAGAACACTCTTCCGCCGTCAAGCGCGGGCAAAGGAAGCAGGTTCACAATGCCGAGATTCATCGCAAGCACAACGAAAAGCGTCGCAAGATAACCGTAATCCTTCGTCTGTGCTGCGTCCGCAAGTACCTTTGTCACACCGACAGGCCCCGACATATCCTTGAAACCGTATTTGCCGGTTATAAGGTCGTAAAGCGAATCATAAACCATGCGAACCGCAACGCCGGATTCATAAAATGTGTGCTTTATGACGTTTCCGAACGTCTTTCCCGCCTTTTCAAGATAAAAGTCTCTCTGACCGAACGTCACGTTTGACTGTGTGTACGTCGGGAAATGGACGTTTTCAAGCGTCATTTTTTCGCCGTCGCGGATGATTGTAACGTCGACAGCCTCCCCGCCGTAGCGGCTTATAGCATATGAAAGATCATAAGGCACGTGGACGCTTCTCGGTCCTATGGCGATTATTCTGTCGCCCTCGCGGAGCCCGTAATTATTTGATACTGCGCCCTTTTCGGCAAAGCCGGCAACGGTCGTCGAATACAGTTGCGAGGTCGAAAGCACCATAATTCCCATTACGATTATTCCGAGAAGTATATTTGAAAGCGATCCTGCCGCCGTTATGATTATTCTTTGCCAGAGCGGCTTTTTACCGATGGAATTCGGGTCGTCCGTTTCTTCGTCCTCTCCCGCCATGCTGACAAATCCGCCGATCGGAAGAAGGCGGAGCGAATACGCAATTCCCGTCTTTTTGGATTTTATCGAAAACAGTTTCGGGCCCATGCCGATCGCAAATTCATAAATCTTCACGCCGAAAACACGCGCGAAAATATAATGCCCGAGCTCATGAATGAAGATCAGCACCCCGAAAAGCAGGATTGCAAAAATAATATAAAGCATATCTTATCTCCGATTTTACTTTGATTTGAGTATTTCGGCAGCACGCAGGCGAGCCTCTCCGTCCGCGGCGATTATGTTTTCAAGACAGTCCGCCGGAAGATTTTCAAAATGCTCCGTGACGGAAATGACCGTGCGGTCGATGTCCGTAAACTTCGCCTCGCCCCGCAGAAAAGCTCCGACGGCAACCTCATTTGCCGCATTCATCGCACAAGGAATGACGCCGCCCCTTGAAAGCGCGTAACGCGCAAGGTCGAGCAGAGGAAACGTCTTTGTGTCCGGAGCGGAAAATGTAAGCCTGCCGAGCTTTATAAAATCTATCGGTTCCGTCTGCGATTCTTCACAGTCCGGATAATCCATTGCATATTGTATCGGCAGGCGCATATCGGGAGACGAAAGCTCCGCAAGCACCGCGCCGTCACGGAATTCAACCATCGAATGAATTATGCTCTCTCTATGAATGACAACGTCTATATCGTCGCCCGGAACGTCAAAAAGTCTCGCCGCTTCGATAACTTCAAGCCCCTTGTTCATGAGAGTGGCGCAGTTGACGGTTATCACCGCGCCCATTTTCCATGTCGGATGGGAAACCGCCATTTCCCTTGTGACTTTTTCAAGTTCAGCCCTCGTTTTTCCGTAAAAAGCGCCGCCTGAGCATGTTATTATCAATTTTCTGACAGCGCGGCGATTGTCTCCTATGCACCTGAATATCGCGCTGTGCTCGCTGTCAACGGG
>DHMB01000070.1:5932-6072 GCA_002405565.1 Clostridiales bacterium UBA4653 | reverse complement strand
GCTGTGCTCGCTGTCAACGGGAATGATTTTTTTGCCGTATTCCTTCGCCGCAGATTTTACGATGTCCCCCGCCGCCGCAAGCGACTCCTTATTTGCAAGCCCGATGGCTCCGCAATGTTTTATGGCGGATATCGTCGGAG
>DHMB01000070.1:414-5885 GCA_002405565.1 Clostridiales bacterium UBA4653 | reverse complement strand
GCGGATATCGTCGGCAAAAGCCCGTCAAACCCGCCGATTCCGTTTATGCAGACGTCGCTCTTTGCCTCGGAAAGCATCGCTTCGATACATCCCGCTCCGCAAAACAGCTTCGTGCCGACAGAGCGCGCGTCTGCGGCAAGCATTTTCGCGGTTCCGACATCGGAAACGGCACAGTACTCCGGTTTCACTCTCAATATCTGCTCTCTTCCGAGCGCATAATTCGAGCCGAACGCCATCGCGTTTATAATGTAACCTCTGTGCTCAGCCGCGTCGATCGCCTGCCTGCCTATCGAGCCGGTTGAGCCGAGAATTGCTATTGTTTTTTCTGTCATGAGAATATGTTAACCCTTGCAAGCATTGAGAAAATGTATATGACCGGCGCAATCGCGATTATCGAGTCAAAACGGTCAAGCACGCCGCCGTGTCCGGGGAATATCGTTCCGAAATCCTTTATTCCCTGTTCGCGCTTGATATATGACGCTATCAGGTCGCCCAGCTGGTCGACAACGGCAATCACAACCGCAAGCACCATGAGCATTGCCCAGTTGACTTTCACGTCGAAAGCAAGCGTGAGCACCGCGCCGTATATCGCATAGCCGAGCGCACAGCCGAATATTCCGCCGATTGCACCTTCAACCGTTTTGTTCGGGCTGACGCCGGGGATGAGCTTGTGCTTGCCCATCGTCACGCCGACAAAGTACGCGCCCGTATCGGTCGACCACGCGCCGAGGAATATGAGCATATAGAGATAGTTGCCCATTATCGTTCTGACGTCGCCGTCAATCTTCGAGGTGGTTGCATATCTTGTGAGAATTATGCAAAGGAAGCCTATCGCTATATAAGCCGAAACGGAAACAAGCTCCGCCGTCTGCGACATTCTGACGTTCCCGCTTGAAAGCATTGATACGGAAAACGTAACGAAAATATAAAGAAAGCCCATTGCAAAAGCGGTCTTTATCATCCAGCTCTTATCGGGAAGGAAGAGGACGAAACCCATCAGCAACAACGCGAAAATATATGAAGGTATGCTTATGAGCAACTTTCTGCGCAGACCTATACAGCCCGCAAGCTCATATACGCCTATGACGGCAAGCGCCGCAAGCAGCGATATGAAAACTATCTTTCCGACAGGCGTGCCGGAAAAAATCAGCACGGGTACGAAAATCGCAAGGCAGATGACCGCCGTAATTATTCTTTTGAGCATATCAAACTCCTCCGTATCTTCTTTTTCTATTTGAAAATTCGGCTATAATGCCGTCAAGCTCTTCAACAGTGAAGTCGGGCCAAAGGGTGTCCGTGAAAAACAGCTCCGCATATGACGATTGCCAGAGCAAAAAATTAGAAAGGCGCTTTTCGCCCCCCGTCCGGACTATCATATCCGGTGGCGGGCATACTCCCGAATAGATCGCGGCTGTTATGTCGTCCTCCGTCACGCTCTGCTTTCCGCTTGCGATAAGCGCGTTGACCGCGTCGACAATCTCTCCCCTGCCTCCGTAATTGAGCGCAATGCAAAGGGTTCTCCCGTAGCACGATGTCTTTTCTTCAAGTCCGCAAAGCTCTGCTTTTGTCCTGTCATCAAAAACCGATTTATTGCCTATAAAAACAATACGCATTTTATCGCGTTTATATGTCTTTTTCGCCTCGGAAATGAAACTTTTCATAATTTTCATAATCGAGTCGACTTCCTTTTTCGGGCGTTTCCAGTTCTCCGTCGAGAACGCATAAACGGTGACGTTTTCTATTCCGACGTCGCCGCAATGACGAACAATCTCGCGGAATTTTTTCGCGCCTTCGGAATGTCCGTATTCTCTCGGCATTCCTTTAGCCTTTGCCCATCTGCCGTTGCCGTCCATTATAAACGCAATATGACGTATATTACTTTCTGCCATCTTTCACAAAAGCCCGTCCTTTTCAAGTTTAACAGACCGCCCCCGTAGGAGCGGTCATTAAAGTGATTTTTCTCAGATTTCCATTATCTCTTTGTTCTTTTTGTCGACAGCCTCGTCAACCTTCTTGATATAGTTGTCGGTCAGGGTCTGGATGTCCTTTTCGGAGGTCTTCTGCTCGTCCTCCGTCATCTCGGACGCCTTCTGCATTTTCTTTGTGAGCTCGTTTGCTTCTCTGCGTATATTGCGCACTGCAACCTTTGCGTCCTCGCCGAGCTTTGCAACCTGCTTCTGAAGGTCGCGTCTGCGCTCCTCTGTCAGCTGAGGGAAAACAAGTCTTATGGACTTGCCGTCGTTCTGCGGGTTTATTCCGAGGTCGCTTTCGTTTATCGCGCGTTCAATCGTCTTGAGAAGGTTGGATTCCCAAGGAGTGATGAGGAGTGTGCGCGCGTCGGGAACCTTGACCTCGCCTATCTGTGTTATGGGTGTGGGAACGCCCCAGTAGTCGACCGTTATTCTGTTGAGCACCGTGGGGTTTGCTCTGCCGACTCTTATAGATTCAAAATCAGTTGCAAGAGCGGCAAGTGTTTTTTGCATTTTGGTTTCAAATTCTTTTGTTTCAAGCTTCATTTTTCTGTTCCTCCAACAATTGTTCCGATTTTTTCGCCCATGACGGCTCTGTAAATGTTTTCCGGATTGTCAAGTCCGAAAAGAAGTATCGGGATCTTATTTTCCATGGAAAATGACGTTGCCGTGAAATCGAGCACGGAAAGTCCGCGGCTGAGAATATCGATGTAATCGATACTGTCCATCTTTGTCGCATTGGGATCCTTTTTCGGGTCAGCCGTGTAAACACCGTCGACGTTCTTTGCAAGAAGAACGATATCGGCATTTATTTCCGCCGCGCGGAGCACCGCCGCCGTGTCCGTCGAAAAGAACGGCGAGCCTATTCCGCAACCGAAAATGACAACTCTGCCCTTGTTCAGATGAGAGACAGCCTTGTTTCTGATGTAAGGCTCGGCAAACTGTTTCATTTCGATAGCGGTCATCACCCGCGTATCAACGCCCATGTGCTCAAATACATCCTGAAGCGCAAGACAGTTTATAGTTGTCGCAAGCATGCCCATATGATCCGCACGGGTGCGGTCCATGTCCGTCCCCTGCCTGCCGCGCCATATGTTCCCCGCGCCGACAACTATGCTGACCTGAGTCCCGATGTCCACACAACGCTTTATAATTGCGCAGACCTGCTTCAGGTAGTCGAAATTGAGAATGCCGTCATCTCCCGCGAGAGCCTCTCCGGAGAGCTTTATCAGCACCCTTTTGTATGCAGGTTTTTCCATAATCAATACCCCGATATTCGTCAGATTGCGGCTGTTGCCGCCGGGCACAAAATGTCCTTATACATATAATAACTGAAAAACGGCTTTTTGTAAATATATTTATGAAAATTTAGTTATAAAATAATTATAGCCGACCCCATCCGCTTCAAAACGGACAAGGTCGGCTTTTTTCATTTTTCTATTGCGTCTATAAGCGCCTCCGGCGTCGATACTATTTCGGTTGCTCCCGCGGCTGTCAGCACATCGCGCCCGCGGAACCCCCAGTCGACCGAAATGCACCGCATTCCCGTATTCTTCGCCGTCATGATGTCAACCTCCGAATCGCCGACGTAAACCGCATTTTCCTTTTCGCACCCGAGCTCGCGGAGCGCGGCGATGACGGTGTCCGGCGCGGGCTTTTTCTTTACGCCCTCGCTCTCCTTTTCACCGATGGCAACCCGGATTGCGTCGCCGAAATAATCCCGGACAAGCGTTTTAACGGCAAAATCCGCCTTGTTTGAAACGACAGCCAGACTGTAACCGTCAGACGAGAGTCGCAAAAGCAACTCCGGAATTCCGTCATACGGCTTTGTCTTGTTTGCGCAGTTTTTCTTATAGCTCGCAACAAAAGCGTTCATCGCCGTATCAAAAAGCGGGTTTTCGTCCCCTCCGGGCACGGCGCGAACCATAAGCATTCTTATTCCGTTTCCGACAAAGCTCCTCACCTCATCGATTGTTCTGCGCGGCGCGCCGATCGCGTCGAGCGCGTCGTTTGTACTGTCGCAAAGGTCGCAAAGCGTATCGAGAAGTGTGCCGTCAAGGTCGAAGATGACAGCCCTTGTTTTATTGGTTTTCATAATATCGCTCCGGTTTTAATTTCCGTAAAAACATATATCGGCACGATTGACGTTTCACATCAATTGTGCGGATTTGTGTATATTTTTATATTTCCCAGTTGCCTTCCGGCTTATCTGTTTTGAAGATATGCTCCGGCGCTTTGACAATGACTTTTGTTCTCGGAGGAACCGATGAAGTTATGAAAGCGTTACCGCCGATAATCGCTCCGTCGCCGACAACAGTCTCACCGCCGAGAATGCTCGCTCCGGAATAGACCGTGACATCGTTTCCGATTGTCGGATGACGTTTCACACCGGAAAGCCCCTGCCCCTTTCTTGTCGAAAGAGCGCCGAGCGTCACGCCCTGATAGAGCTTGACTCTGTCTCCGATGACAGTCGTCTCGCCGATGACAACTCCCGTTCCGTGGTCTATGAAAAAGTACTCGCCGATTGTCGCCCCTGCGTTTATGTCAATGCCCGTTCTGCTGTGCGCATATTCGGTCATCATTCTCGGTATCATCGGGATTTTTTCAAGGTACAGCACATGAGCTATACGGTATACAAAGATTGCAAGTATCCCCGGATAGGATGAAATTATCTCTCCGATTCCGTGTGCCGCAGGATCACCGTCGTACATCGCGCGGACGTCCTTTTCAAGCATTTTCTGAATTTCCGGAAGCGCGGAAATGAACCTTGCGCAAGCCTCTTCTGCTCTTCTTTCGGCGTCTTCTCCGTCAACGACGAGCCTTATCTGAGACAAGAGCTTTTCCGATACGGAGCTAAGCGTATATCCGGCAAAGCTCGCATAGGAATCGAGCGTTTCCCCACCAAAGTATCCCGGAAAAATGACTCTTCTGAGCTCCCTCAAGATCTCCGTCACAACGTCGCGCGACGGCAACTTTGCCTTTTTATCCTTTGAAAACATTTCGCTTTCTCCGCAGAAGCGTTCCATCTCGCTTACGGATTTGTATATACTTTCGTTCAAGATGTCGTTCATCGTTTCTCCTGTTTTATATATATTTTATCGACAGCAAAAAATCTCATCTTATGGCACTCTCAGCCGACTTGCGAAGCGTTTCGATCATATCCGCGGCGTCATCCGCCTTGAAAATCGCACTGCCGACAACAAAAACATTCGCACCCGCCTCGGCGCACAAAGCGGTTGTCTCCGGATTGAGCCCGCCATCAACTTCTATATCAATTTCCCTGCCGCTTTCATCGACAAGTCTCTTTGCGATTTTCACGTTTTCAAGCGTGGAATCTATGAATTTCTGTCCGCCGAAACCGGGTTCGACAGTCATGACAAGTATCATATCGAGATACGGAATATAAGGTTTCAGAACCTCTGCGGAGGTTTTCGGCTTTATAGCCATCGCCGCACGAAGTCCGAGTTCTTTTATATGTTTTATGACTTCAAGCTGATTATC
>DHMB01000070.1:0-385 GCA_002405565.1 Clostridiales bacterium UBA4653 | reverse complement strand
CAGCTTTCATAATGTATTGTTATCCCGTCGGCGCCCGCCTTTGCAAAATCATCTATGTATCTTCCCGGCTCGGTTATCATCAGGTGCGTATCAAAAAACAGCCCGCAGGTTCTTTTTATGGACGACATAACCGGCATACCGAATGATATATTCGGAACGAAAACCCCGTCCATAACGTCGACATGGAGCCAGTCTGCCCCGCCTCTTTCAACTCTGGAAAGCTCCTCTCCGAGCCTTGAAAAGTCGGCAGCAAGCATTGAAGGGGATATTTTTATCATAGAAGATGTCCTCCGTTTTATAATCAAAATACGTCCGCAACATGTGTGGACGTATTTATAATATACTTTTTATTCTTTTTTGTCAATACGCTGTTCCTGCGCGGACT
>DHMB01000105.1 GCA_002405565.1 Clostridiales bacterium UBA4653 | reverse complement strand
CTTTTCAAAGAAAAGTACGGTCATTCTTTTATCCTTTCGATGGAAACGGCTTTGCCTGTCGAAGGGTCGATTTCAATCAGTACGCCGCAAAGGGCGGGCTTTCCCTCCGCTAACTCGAATTTCACGGGATGATGAGTTGTCAGCCGCCGGATTATACATTCCGGCTTTACCCCAAGCACGGATTTTTCCGCTCCGCACATGCCGACGTCCGTAATATAAGCTGTGCCGCTTTCCGTGACGGTTTCGTCTGCCGTTTCGACGTGCGTATGAGTGCCGACGATTGCCGACACTTTGCCGTCCAGATAAAAAAGCATGGCTTTCTTTTCGCTCGTCGCCTCCGCGTGAAAATCTATGACGGATATATCATATTTTCCTTTGTTTTCGGCGAGGATTTTGTCTGCCGTCGCAAACGGGCAGGCAAGCGGCTCCATATCGACAAGCCCGAGCAGGTTTATGACGAGAACGGTTGCCGAGCCGCAGTCGCAGAGCGAAAATCCCGCCCCCGCAAGCTGCGGAGGATAATTTGCGGGACGAATTATTCCCGGCTCGTCATCGAGCAGCGTATCCGCCTCAAATCGCTTGAAAACGTGGTTTCCCGTCGTGATGATATCCGCTCCGCCGGAGAGGAGCATATCCGCGCCCGCCTTATCTATCCCGTTTCCGGTGGCGCAGTTTTCTCCGTTGACTATCGCCATATCCGCGCCGTACTTTTTGCGCAGACCCCAAAGAGAGGAGCCGAGCTTTTCCGCCGCGCGCGGGCCGACAACGTCACCGAAGAAAAGAATTCTGAAATTTTTCATAACGTATAAGCGCTTTCTTTTTCGTATTTGTAAATATTTTATCACAACATTCCGGAAAATGCAATTCTTTGCTTGTTTTATAAAAAATATAGTGCTATAATGTAGCCGTATAAATATTTTCGGAGGACAACATGTCAGAAATATCCGTTTACGACCTTACGGTAAATTACGCTTCGGCTCCCCTGGGGGTCGACAGTCTGCCGAGGTTTTCATATAAGATAAAGTCGGACGTCCGCGGCGACCGCCAGCTCTCGCGCAGGATAAAAGTCTATTCGGACGCGGAGCGAAAAAACGTCGTCTGGGACGAGGGCGAACAGACGACAGAAAATCAGCTTTTTGTTCCGTATGCGGGCGAAGGATTGCTCCCTGTCACAAAATATTATTTCTCCGTTACCGTCAAGACCGCGTCGGGCGCAGAGGCAACCACAGGTAGCGAATTTGTCACGGGTAAACTTTGCGAACGCTGGACGGGAAAATGGATAACGGCGCAATACGTCCGCAGAGAAAACGACGCCTTCGGAGCCGTATATCTGAGAAAGACGTTTGAAATTACAAAGCCTGTTTCGCAAGCCTATCTTTGCATTTGCGGTCTCGGTTATTTTGAAAGTTGCATAAACGGCGAAGAGACGGGAGACGACCTTCTCTCCCCCGCCTTTACCGACTTTTCAAAGACGGACTCATATATGACGTATGACGTAAAACCCTTGCTGTGTCAGGGTAAAAACGCGATTTCAGTCATTTTGGGAAACGGCTGGTATAACTGCTTTGCAGACGACCCCTGGAACACGCGCGCGGCAACGTGGCGTCATTGGCCGAAAATGATATGTGAACTTAAGCTGACATATGCGGACGGCACGGAAGAAAAGCTCGTCTCCGATACGTCATGGAAGGGCGGCAAGGGGCCGATATTCTTCAACGGTATCCGCAACGGCGAGCATTATGACGCGCGCCTTGAGCTCGGCGATTGGAAAAGCCCCGATTTTGACGACTCGAAATGGCAAAACACGAAAATCGTAAAGAGCCCGGGCGGGGCTCTGCGGGCAATGGAAATGCCGCCGATAAAAATATATAAAAGCTTTTCGCCGAAGAAAATATGGAAGACGAAAAACGGCTACGCCATCGACTTCGGGCAGAATATGGCGGGCTTCTGCGAATACGTTTTCAGGGGCGCAAAGGACACGGAAATCACAATCCGTCATTCCGATATGCTCTTTGAGGACGGCGAGCTCGATATGCAGATGGGCGGGATGACGAGAAGTCACGGCTTCCAGACGGATAAATACATCAAAAAGAGCGACGCGCCCGAAAAATGGCACCCTATTTTCGTTTATCACGGCTTTCAGTATATCGAAATCTCCGGCATAGATTACGAGCCGGCAAAAGAGGACGTGACGGCTTATGCCGTCTGCACGGCTGTCGGCGATGCGGGAAGATTTTCCTGCTCGGATGAGCTTCTCAACAAAGTTCAGCAGCTTTGCCGCTGGTCGACAATATCGAATATGCATTCCGTCCCGACGGACTGCCCGCACAGGGAGAAAAACGGCTGGACGGGCGACACGGCTCTCTCCTGCGAGCAGATGCTGATAAATTTCGGCTCGCAGTCGTTCCTTGCAAAATGGAGTCGGGATATGAGGGAAAGTCAGCGCCCCGCAGGGCAGATACCCTGTGTTGTGCCTTCGACGGGCTGGGGCTATTACGGACTTATGGGCCCCGACTGGTCGAGCGCGCTGATAACAGTTCCTTACAATATTTATCTTTATAATAACGATCCCGACATTCTCAAAATCAATTATGACGCCATCAAGCGCAACTGCGACTTTATGGAGGGGATGACGGACGACCTCACCCTTAATTACGGCACCGGCGACTGGTGTCCTCCGTTTGAGGGAGCTTCGCTTTCGATAAATATGGGCGCATACAGATGTCCGACGGAGGTCAGCGATACGGCGTTTTTCTATAACGCGGCAAAGACCGTCGTGAAAATAGCGAAGATTATGGGCAAGGACGAGGACGCGGAATATTATTCCGATCTCGCAAGCCGCATACGCAAGGTATGGCGCGAAAAATTCTTTGACAAAGCAACGTTTACCGTCAAGGGAGACTGCCAGACGGCGACGGGCGCAATGCTTTATTTCGGGCTTTACGAGCCGGATGAATATCTCCCGCTTGTGAAAAAGCTCATATCGCAGATAGAAGAGCGCGACTGGCACCTTGACTTCGGCGTTCTCGGAAACAAATTCGTCATGCAGTCGCTGGGAGCTGCGGGCGAAGGAAACGTCGGGCAGAGGATGATTGCGCAGAGAACGTTCCCCGGCTGTCAGCGCTGGATAGATCTTGGCGCAACGACGCTCTGGGAATGCTGGAACGGCACAGGCTCGCATAACCATCATATGTTCTCGGATCTTTCGGCATTTATGTATAAGTATATAGGCGGTATCTCGCCGGACGAAAACGAGCCGGGCTTTGTGCATACGATTCTCCGCCCCGCCGTCGACTGCGGAATGGAGAGCGCCTCGGCAGAGCACGAAAGCATGTACGGAACCGTCCGTTGCTATTGGGCAAACAGAGACGGAGCGCTGACTGTCAACGTTTCCGTTCCCTTCGGTTGTCGCGCAACGCTTTATCTGCCGAGAAAATATGCCCGCAGGCTCTGCTTTGACGGAGCTCCCGTCGAGAGCGTTTTCCGCTTCCTTGAAACGGAGAAGGAATACAGTATCGAGCTTGAAAGCGGAGAATATTCGCTTTCCGCGAAGGCAATATAAATGGAGGGCGGAATGGTAAAAATACTTCACACGGGCGACCTTCATCTGGACGCTCCCTTCTCGCTTTATGACGTCAGAAAGGCGCAGGCGAGAAAAAGCGAGCTTCGGGGCGTGTTCTCTTCCATAGTTTTTTATGCAAAGACGGAGAAGGTCGATATGGTCATCATCTCCGGCGACTTTTTCGATCACGGCTTTGTGACAAAGGAAACGCTCGAACATATAAACGCTCAGTTTGAATCGGCTCCCGCGTGCAAATTCGTCATTGCGCCGGGAAATCATGACTGCGCCGACCCGAAAAGTCCTTATAAAAAGGCGGTCTTTCCGCCGAACGTTTATATTTTCGGCTCGGAGGAGCTTTCAAGGTTCGAGTTTCCCGATATAGGAGTCGATGTTTACGGATGGGCGTTTACGTCGCCAGAGATGGAAAAATGCCCGATTGAGCATTACGTAAAGGTAAACCCCGAAAGGATAAACATTCTCGCCTGTCACGGCGATATGCTGACGAAAAATTCCCGCTCCTGCCCGATTACAACGGACGACATTGCCCGCAGCAACTGCGATTATGCCGCTCTCGGTCATATCCACGCGGGCACCGAGGCAAAGCGCGCGGGAAACACATATTATGCGTATTGCGGCTGTCCCGAGGGGCGTTCGTTTGACGAATGCGGGACAAAGGGCGCAATCATCTGCACGTTTGAACGTCAGAGCGGAGGAATTCTCAAAACGGACTTTATCTATAAGCGCTTCTGCCGCAGAAAATATGAAAAGCTTACGGTTGACGTAACGGGGGCGGGGTCGCGGAGCGAGGTAATCTCGGCGATAAAAACCGCAATGACAAAGAAAAGCGTCGGCGCGGACACGCTTCTGCGCGTAACCCTGACGGGCGCGGTCTCCCCTCTGGCAGACCTTAAAACGGACAGAATAACGGATGGCGACATCGGCGTTTTCTATCTTGAACTGCGTGACGAAACGTCTCCCGTTCTCTCCGCGGACATTCTCCGCGACGACCTTTCGATAAAGGGCGCGTTTTACAGAGAGCTTCTTCCGAAGCTGGAGAGCGACGATCCCGAGGAGCGCAAGGCGGCGTCAATGGCGCTGAAATACGGACTTGCCGCGCTTTCGGGCTCGGACGTTGTCGATTTCTGAAATTTATTTAGAAAAGAGGATATATAAAATGAACAGAACGGAAAAACTTATAGCGGCTTTGCCGGCAGGCGTTGACGCATTCATCACAACAAACGAAAAAACCTGCCTTTATCTTTCGGGCTTTGCCTTCTCGGACGGCGCGATATTCGTCACGAGAGCGGGAGCTCATCTCTTCACGGACTTCCGCTATATCGAAGCTGCGGAGAGCGAAACGAAGGGCTTCCTCATTTCAACGGGCAAGCGCTTTGAGGAAATGCGGGAGATAATCGCAAAAGAGGGCATAAAGACCGTAGGCTTTGAGGACGACCTTATGACAGTCTCCGAGCTTGAAGGCGTTAAAAAACAGCTTTCTTCGGTTGAATTCATGCCCGTCGGCGCAACTGTCCGCGCGCTTGCGGAGCACAAGGATGAGGACGAGATCGAGAAGATCAAGGCGGCTCAGCACATAACGGACGAGGCGTTCACGGCTGTCGTTTCCCTCCTCCGCTACGATATGACGGAAATCGAGGTTGCCGCGGAGATAGAATATCAGATGAAAAAGCGCGGCGCGATCTGCCCCAGCTTTGAAACAATCGCCGTTTCGGGAACGAATTCCTCCCGTCCGCACGGCGTTCCGAGAAACGTAACGCTTGAAAAGGGCTTTCTTACAATGGACTTCGGCTGCGTCTATCAGGGTTATTGCTCGGATATGACGAGAACCGTCGTAATCGGCAAGGCGGACGAGGATATGAAGCGTCTTTATAATACAGTCCTGCTCGCGCAGACAACGGCGATAAATTCCTTTAAGCCCGGTATGCTCGGAAAGGATCTCGATAAGATCGCAAGAGATATTATAAACGGAGCGGGCTATGAAGGGTGCTTCGGGCACGGTCTCGGTCACGGCGTCGGCGTTTATATTCATGAAAATCCGAGAGTATCCGTCGGCGGTCTCACCCCGCTTACACAGGGTCACGTTTTCACCGTCGAGCCCGGCATTTATCTCAAAGGAAAATACGGCTGCCGCATTGAAGATATGATGGTTGTTACCGCCGAAGGCGGCGTCGACATAACAAAAAGCAGAAAAGACTTGCTGGAAATCTGATTTTGGGGCAATTTATTGATAAAAAGTACTTGATATTTTCATAAAAATAAGGTAGAATATTGAGTGAAATTAAAACCAGTAATACTTTGGAGGATATTTTTTATGGTAATAGCAGGCGATTTCAAAAACGGCGTAACCTTTGAGATGGACGGTCAGGTTCTTCAGGTTATCGAATTCCAGCACGTTAAACCCGGAAAGGGCGCGGCTTTCGTTCGTACGAAGCTCAGAAACGTCATCACAGGCGCCGTTACGGAAACCACTTTCAACCCCACGGATAAATTCCCGCCCGCTGTCATTGACAGACGCGACATGCAGTACAGCTATAACGACGGCGACCTTTATTATTTCATGGACATGGAAACATTCGAAACAATCCCCGTTTCCAAGGACATGCTTCCCGACAGCTTCAAGTTTGTCAAGGAAGAAATGATGTGCAAGGTGCTTTCTTATAAGGGCAGCGTATTCAGCGTTGAACCCCCGATGTTCGTTGAGCTTGAAGTTGTTGCAACAGAGCCCGGCGTAAGAGGCAACACGGCAACAGGCGCTTCCAAGCCCGCAACTCTTGAAACAGGCGCGGTTATCAAAGTCCCGCTCTTCATCGACAACGGAACAAGACTCCGTATCGACACAAGAACAGGCGAATACATCGAAAGAGCGTAAATTAAAAACTGAAAGGGCGCGAAAGCGCAAGGTGAATATTATGACAATCAGCGAAAAGGTTGCATATGTAAAAGGTCTTGCCGAAGGACTCGGTGTTGACAAAGAAGAAAAAACAGGAAAGATAATTTCCGAAATGCTCGCAATCCTTTCCGACGTTGCAGACAAGCTCGACGGCGTTAAGGACGATTGCGAAAACCTCAAGCAGTATGTTGAGGAAATCGACGAGGATCTTGAAGTCCTCGAAGACGAGGTTTACGGCGACGGCGATTGCTGCTGCGATGACGACTGTGATTGCGACGACGATTGCGACTGCTGTGACGACGAATATGAAGATGACGACTGCGGTTGCGGCTGCGGTTGTGAAGACGACGAAGATGACTGCGACTGTTGCGACGGTTGCATAGTCACATGCCCGCACTGCGGCGTATGCCTTGAGCTTGAAGAGGACGACGATCCCGATCATCTCGTATGCCCGAACTGCAAGAAAGAATTTTCTCTTGACGCAGAGGACGCGGAATAATTAAAATCAAACATCAGCGGAAGCCGTCCGATGAGGGCGGCTTCTGTCAAAAAAGGTGAAGTTATGAAAAAGATAATAAAGCTGATATGCTTTGTCCTTGCCGTCAGCATGATAGCTGTCATTTTCTGCGGATGTAAAGGAAGCGGCGTGGTTCTTGCCACATATGACGGCGGCGAAGTCCTCTCAACGGACGATGATGTCGAGCAGTGGACAAAATACTTTACGCGTTATTACAGCGCATATATTCTTCAGGGCTTGATGACTTCAAGCGAGCTCGGCAGGATTACGGTAAGATCGATAGTTGCCATGCGCTTAAGAGAGCTTGAGGCTGAAAAGCGCGGGCTCGAGGTCACGGATGAAGCCGTTAAGGAAATGTATGATTACAACGTGAAGGCGTTTGATGAGCATTATGAGGGCGGCTTCAAAAAAGCGACGAAGGACTACGGTGTTAAAAAGAAATTCTGGATGATGTTTGCAAGAAATGCCGTTGTTGAAGAACTGATCGCAAAGGACATTGTCAACAAAATGGAAATTACGGACGCAGAGCTTACGGAATTCTATGTAAACAACATCAAAGATTATATAATCGCCGCAGGATATACCTACACGTCGGTGTTTGTTGAGGTCAAGGATCTTTCGGATGAAAACGAATGGGCGGAAAATAAATCTGCCGCGCAGAAATATATCGACCGTATCATCGCCGGCGAGGATTTTGACAAGATAAAAGAAGAAATCCTCAGCGTATATAATGAAGAAAACGGTTATTCTCAGGGCGCAAGCTGGTCGGGAAAGGGCGTTATAACCTTTGAAGAGCTCCGCAAGGTCGATAACCTTGAAGAGACTATGAAAGAGCTTGACGAAAAATATGCCGATCGCGACCCCAAAGCCGATAAGGATTCCGAAGCATACGGAAAATATCTTCAGTACCTTGCAGATTGTATGGCGAATGTACAGAGCTATGCAATGGAGCACATGGAGACGGGCACGGTATATTCCGAGCCGATAATTTCTCCTCTCGGCTGGATGGTTCTCCGCCTGGACAATTTCAGAGAGGAAACATATTACCCCTCTCTTAACGAGATCAGAGACATCCTCAGAAACGATTATATAAATGATCTTGTCGACAGCGGCAAGCTCATGGAAGATTTCAGCGATGAAACGTATGAAGCTTATCACGTTGAGATAAAGGAATTCTCATACGGAGCATAAAACAAAAGCCACCCTTGGGGGTGGCTTTTTGAGTTAAGAGAGAAGAGAAAAAGTGAAGAGAAAAGGTGCGCCTGCGGCGCGGAGTTATTATGCTTTGTGCGGGGCTTTTGTGCCTGCGGGGACGGGAGAAAGCAAGAAATTTTTATTTGTCTTTAAGGCTCCCTCATAGAGGGAGCTGGCGCGACGAAGTCGTGACTGAAGGAGCAATTTTTCCATCATGTTTCGGTTTCTCGCATCCTCTTCTCGGCGAGACCTGCAATGGTGCTTCACACGCCTGCAAATCTCACAAAATGAGAGAGTAAAAAGGAGCGGAAAGCCGCTCCTTTTTTATGAGAATATAAAATTTGCTCAAATCAATAACCGAAGCTTTTTTTGCCTACTTTTCTTCTCGAAAAAAGTACGGTCAAAGCAAAAACAGAGGTGAAAAAATCACCTCTGTTTGCTTTTTATAAGGTTTTATCGAACAAATTTATTGAAGTTTCTTTTGCCTGCTTATTTAACAACACAAAAGGAGCGGAAAGCCGCTCATTTGATGAGAATATAAAATTTGCTCAAACCAATAGCCAAAGCTTCTTTTGCCTTCTTT
>DHMB01000026.1:9503-16675 GCA_002405565.1 Clostridiales bacterium UBA4653 | reverse complement strand
GCCTCTCTCCGGCTTCTCTTTCCGCCGTTATTCTCTCTCTGACTCTTTCGGCACAGCCTTTCTGCCTTTCGGCTTCTTCCTTTGTTATTTCTCTTGCTCTGTATTTGTTATCCATATCCTTAATGCAATACTTTCCAAAATAATATTTTATATATTATACAATATATTTTCTTTCAAGTCAACACCGGAGGCGCATTTTGAAAAAGTCAGGTCACAAAAAATTTTCTTGACAAATTACTGCCAATGTGTTATACTTTTCAAAATTTCAGAAAAGGAGCGAAATAAGCATGAAAAAACTGACGTCTTTCTCTGTAAATACACGTTTCACCCGCGAAAACGCTCCTGCGCGCACGCAGAGCGTCTCGGGTCTGCGCCGCCATACTCTCCTGCAAGCGGGAAAATGACCTTCCCCGCCAAAAGAAGAAACTCGCGCGGCGATGACCTTCCCGGTCTCGCCGCTTTTTATCGCAATTTTTTATCCGCACCAAAGCTCCGTGCGGCAGTCATCAAAACGAAAGGAGAAAATCCATAATGGAAATCAAAGTTGACACAAGCAAAGTCAGAATAGAGACAAACCGCCTTATTTTGAGAGGATTCCGCGAGGATGACCTTGCAGATCTTTATGATTATGCCAAGGTTGAAGGCGTCGGCGAATGTGCCGGATGGAACCATCATAAATCAATTGAAGAGAGCCGCGAAGTGCTCAGAATGTTCATCGAAGGCAAGAACGTTTTCGCCATAGTCGATAAGAAAAGCGGAAAGGTCATCGGCAGTATCGGCATACATGATCCTGACGATGCGACCGTATCGCATTTTCCGGATGTCAAGGTCAAAGAGATCGGATATGTCCTCGCAAAGGACTTTTGGGGCAAAGGGCTTATGTCGGAAGCCGTAAAAGCCGTCATCTGCTATTGCTTTGACGAACTGAACCTCGACGCCGTTTCCGTCGGACATTTTATCGGAAACGACCGCTCCCGCCGCGTTATCGAAAAATGCGGTTTTGAATTCTTTGCGGACACGGTCTATCATTCAAGATACGGCGGCGGTGCCGATCACGAAAGCAAAGACTACATTCTTTGGAACAAAAGAAAAAATATCAAATAATACTTGACAAAATGCTTTACCGGTGATATACTGTGTAAAGCATTTTGCTTTACAGCTGAAAAGGAGGCTCCCGTGGCTGAAAAAGACCTGTCGCTGACTATGCTTTTCGATATATACAGCGGTCTGCTTTCCGCAAACGAAAAGGACGCCTTCGAATATTATTATTGCGACGACCTCTCCCTCTCCGAGATAGCGGAGATAATGAAAATGACTCGTCAGGGTGTCAGGGACAACGTCGTCCGCGCGGAAAAGCTGCTCCGCGAATGTGAGGAAAAGCTCGGACTGCAAAAGAAGCTGTCCGAAGCGGAAACGTTCCTCTCGCGGGCAAAAAGTGCGCTGGCAAGCGGAAATATAAAGCTTGCCGAAGAAGAACTCGATAAGATAAGATTATGATAAAGGAGGGCAAATAAATGTTTTCCGGACTTTCCGAAAAGCTGTCTGCGGCTCTCAAAAAATTCAGAAGCAAAGGCAAGTTGACAGAAAAAGACGTCCGCGAGGGTATGCGCGCGGTCAAGATGGCGCTCCTCGAAGCCGACGTAAACTTCTCTGTCGTCAAGGACTTTGTCGCAAAGGTGACGGAGCGAGCCGTCGGCTCAGAGGTGCTTGAAAGCCTTGTGCCGTCACAGCAGATAGTCAAAATAGTAAATGAAGAGCTGACTGCCCTTATGGGATCAACGCAGTCAAAGCTCATAATATCCCCCAAGCCCCCGACAATCGTCATGATGACGGGACTTCAGGGCGCGGGCAAAACGACTCATTCCGCAAAGCTCGCCGCTTATATGAAAAAACAGGGCAAAAATCCCCTTCTCGCCGCCTGCGACGTTTACCGCCCCGCGGCAATCCAGCAGCTCAAGGTTGTCGGCGAGCAGGTCGGCGTTCCCGTGTATTCCGAGGACAACTCAAAGGATCCTGTAAAGATAGCGGAGCACGCCGTTGAATACGCAAAGAAAAACCTTCTCGACCTTGTCATCATAGACACCGCAGGTCGACTTCAGATAGACGAAGACATGATGGACGAGCTGAAGCAGATGAAAAAAGCCGTTTCACCCTCCGAAATCCTCCTCGTTGTCGACTCGATGACCGGTCAGAACGCAGTCAACGTTGCAAAAACGTTTGATGAAATGCTCGATATAACGGGCGTTATAATGACAAAGCTTGACGGCGATACGCGAGGCGGCGCCGCGCTTTCCGTAAAATATGTAACGGGAAAACCGATAAAGTTTATCGGCACCGGCGAAAAGCTCACAGAGATTGAACCGTTCTATCCGGACAGGATGGCACAGAGGATTCTCGGTATGGGCGACGTGCTCACTCTCATCGAAAAAGCACAGCAGTCATTTGACGAAAAGAAAGCCGCAGAGCTTGAAGAAAAGCTGCGCAAATCAAGGTTTACCCTTTCGGACTTCCTTGACCAGATGGGTCAACTAAAGAACATAGGCTCGCTTGAATCGATTGCCGCAATGATGCCCGGAATGAATTCCGCCGCACTCAAAGACGCCAAGTTCGATGAAAAAGCGATGGCGCACATGGAGGCAATCATCCTTTCAATGACGCCTGCCGAGCGTGAAAAGCCCGAAATTCTCAATTCGTCGCGCAAAAAGCGCATAGCAATGGGCTCGGGAACGTCTGTCGAGGAGATCAACAAGGTTCTCAAACAGTATGAGCAGACCTGCAAGCTGATGAAGCAGTTCGCGGGCGGAAAAGGCTTCGGCAAAGGACGCTTCGGCAAAAATCCGTTCGGATTTTAATCAAACAAGTATAAATTCATTGGCGGCAGAACGCCTGCGATGATTTTTATAAAAAATTTTTAATATTATATTTTTCGGAGGAAACCAAAATGGCAGTTAAAATCAGACTTAAGAGAATGGGCGCAAAAAAGTCCCCCTTCTATCGCGTAGTTGTTGCTGACTCTCGCTATCCCCGTGACGGCAGATTCATCGAAGAGCTCGGCTACTACAACCCCACAACAAATCCCGCTGATATCAAGATCGACGTTGAAAAGGCTCAGACATGGGTCAAGAACGGTGCTCAGCCCACAGAAACAGTTAAGTCGCTTCTCAAAAAGGCCGGCATAACCGAGTAATTCGGGGTGCCGAAAATGATTGATTACAAGGAAGCACTCGCCAATATCGCCCGCGCGATCGTTGACAATCCGGACGAAGTCCGTGTGACGGAAAAAGAAAGCACCTCCGGTGCCATCACACTTGAGCTTTCCGTTGCGCCCGACGATATGGGCAAGGTTATAGGCAAGCACGGCAGAATAGCGCAGGCTATCCGCCAGATCATGAAGACCGCCGCTCCCGGCGGAAAGAAAATCGTCGTTGACATAAGATGACGCAAACGCCCTTCGGGGCGTTTTTCTTTTTCCCGTCCACCGCCGACATCGTCCGCCGAAAATACAAAAAAGCGTGCTTTTTACAGCACGCTTTTTATATATAATGCTTCTAATTATTTCTTGCCGAGCATCTTTGCAACTTCTTCGTCGAGGTTGTCTTCTCTCTTTGTGATGCCTTCGCCCTTCTCGTAACGCTCAAAAGCAACAACTGCGATCTTGCCGCCGAATGCCTTTGCCGTTGTCTCAACGTACTTGCCGACAGACATGGAATCGTCTTTTACATAGCCCATTTCAAGGAGGCAGTTCTGCTCATAGAACTTGCCGAGCTTGCCGATTGCCATCTTTTCGATAACGTTTGCGGGCTTGTTTGCGTTCTTGGGGTCGTTTTTGATCTGTTCTTCAACGATCTTCTGCTCTTCTGCGAGAACGGAAGCGGGAACGGATTCCTTGCTCAGATAAGGTGTGGGATAAGCGCCGACCTGGAGAGCGATGTTCTTTGCAAATTCAGCAAAGCCGGGGTTGTTCTTTGCAGCGTCGTCAGCCTCGAACTTAACGATAACGCCCGTGTTGCCCTTGCCGTGAATATATGTGCTTGTGAGTCCGTCAACTATAACGAAGCGGCGAATGTCGATCTTCTCTTTGATTATAGAAATCTGCTCTTTTACTGTGTCCGCAACGGTGTATTCAGTGCCGTCAAACTTGCAGGCATTGAGCTCGTCCATGTTTGCGGGACGGTTTGCAAGAATTGTGCGGAGAACGCCGTGAACGAATTCGATGAACTTTTCGTTCTTTGCAACGAAGTCTGTCTCGGAGTTGACCTCAACCATTGCAACGGAGTCGCCATCCTTCATGATGTCAACAACGCCGTCTGCTGCGATTCTGTCAGCCTTTTTAGCTGCTGCCGCAAGTCCCTTCTCACGAAGGATAACGATAGCCGCGTCCTGATCTCCATTTGTTTCAACGAGAGCGCGCTTGCAGTCCATAAGTCCTGCGCCTGTCTTGTTTTTGAGCTCGCCGACCATTGCGGCTGTAATAGTTACTGCCATTTTATATTCCTCCGTAATTTTTATTATTCAGCGTCTGTTGCTTCTTCTGTTGCGGGAGCGTTCTGTTCGCCCTGCTTGCCTTCGATAACGGCGTCTGCGAGAACAGAAGAGATGAGCTTGATAGCGCGGATAGCGTCGTCGTTTCCGGGGATAACGTAATCAGCGTCGTCGGGGTCGCAGTTCGTATCAACGATTGCAACAACCGGAATACCGAGCTTCTTTGCTTCGAGAACAGCGTTGTGTTCCTTGCGGGGGTCAACTATGAATACAGCGGAAGGAAGTCCGGGCATGGTCTTGATACCGCCGATGTTTCTTTCGAGATCTTCCATCTCTTTTGTGAGAGCTGCAACTTCCTTCTTGGGAAGGAGAGCGAATGTTCCGTCTTCCTGCATCTTTTCAAGAGCAGCGAGACGAGCGATGCTCTTCTGGATTGTCTTGTAGTTTGTGAGCATACCGCCGAGCCAACGTGTGTTTACATAGTACATTCCGCAACGCTCTGCTTCTTCTTTGATAGCGTCTGCAGCCTGCTTCTTCGTACCGACGAAGAGGAGTGTTCCGCCGTTTGCGGATGTTTCCTTTACAAAGTTGTAAGCTTCTTCGAGCTTTGCAACGCTCTTCTGGAGGTCGATGATATAAATACCGTTTCTCTCCGTGAAGATGTACTCAGCCATTTTGGGGTTCCATCTTCTTGTAAAGTGACCGAAGTGTACGCCTGCTTCAAGCAGCTGTTTGAGTGTGATTACTGACATTTTTCTTTCTCCTTTGTATTTTGGTTTTTTCCACCACGAAAAGCAGTCAGAAGCGCACCCTTTCGGGCAACCGACGCTTGCCGTTCGTGTGTGAGATCGGCTTTCGGCTGTCATTTTTCCGAAAACCAATTGATTATATCATATATTTTCGCCCATTGCAAGAGTTTTTTGCATTTTTTGCGGTATATTTTTTTGTCTGTTCCCCGCAACCGAAAAACCGGATAAATAAGTCGGAAGGTTATATTGACTTTATCGGCGGAATACGGTAAAATAAATACAGGCTTACAACCGTTTCAGGAAAAGGAGAATGCCATATGAAAAAATCAATCACTCTTTTGCTCGTAGCGCTTATGATTTTTGCGGTGATTTTTATCACGGCGTGTGAAGACAAGCGTACCGAACCGCCCGTGCTCACCGTAAGCACTGCAAGCAATGAAAAATCTCCCGAAACCACAACAAAAGAAAATGACGGAACCACGGCGTCTTTCACAAAAGAAGCCGTCGAAAGCAGCCATCCCGAAAAAACTGTTCATTACAGAGACGACGGGATTATAAGCTCCGAATACGAATACAACGAAAAGGGCTATGTAATCTCCGAAACGCTATACGATACGGACGGCAAAAAAGCCCGGTACAGAGCCTATCTCGGTACGGGCGTTGAAAACGATTCAACGCTTACCGAAGAAATCCGTTATGACGCGCTTAACGGCGAGGAGACATATCATCATAAATACGAATATGACTCAAATGGCAGACTGATAAAGGATACAGCGATTCCCGGCGCTTCAATGACATATGAGTATGATGAAAACGGCAGAATCATCCGCCGCAGCAAGCTTTTGTCGGACGGCACGCTGAAAGATTACTGCGTAATCGAATACACAGAAGACGGAAGAAAAGAAAGCAGATACAGCTGGGAAGGCGTCCTTTGGAGCACAACAGAGTATTCCGGCGAAAAGATTAAATCTTCCGTGTCATACAGCTATATCGGCAAAAACGTAAGCGCATACACCGTGTCCGTATATGATTCAAACGGCAAAAAAACGAAAGAAACAAATTATGACGGAACCGACACGGAACGCAGCTCTTCCGAATACGAATACAACGAAAACGGATTCAAGACATTTATGCGCCACTACAAAGCCGGCGCGCTCGATTATGTGTTCGAATTCCCCGGTAAAGAGCATGGAGAGGATTATATAAAGAAAACGGAATACAATCCCGACGGCAGCGTCCGTTTCGTCGTTTATCCCCGTCCTTAAAGCAAATTTATTTCTTCTTTTTATTTTTGCATGCAAACTTTTCGTATAGCTCCGGCCCGACGCTGACAAGCACGGCGTCCTCCCCGAAGCACTGGATTTTGTCCCAGGGGATTATCAGCTCCTCGCACTTTCCGAACCCGAACACGCGGCAATCGAAAAGAACGACTATCGCCGTAACGGAGCCGAGCGCCGCATTTATCTCAACATCGAAAATATAGCCGAGCCGTCGCCCGTCGCAAACGTTTATAACCTCTTTATCCCTCAGACTGTTTATACTGCAACCCATATTCCCCTCCCGAACCGATGTTATTTTTCATCAATTTCTATGTTACATTTGTTTATTATATGCCCCATCGACCGAAAATATCGCCAAAAATACGCCCGGAAAGTATGTCCGCTTTGTAAAGATTAAAAAATCCTGAAAAATTTTTCTTTTTTCTATTGTAAAACGCGCGGCTTTAAGTTAAAATAGAGGTGTATGGAAAAGTATTTCCACAGCAATTTCAAGAAAATCTAAATTTTCACGGAGGATTTTTATCATGGCAGTAAAAGTTGCTATCAACGGTTTCGGCAGAATCGGTCGTCTCGCGTTCAGACAGATGTTCGGTGCAGAGGGTTACGAAGTAGTAGCCATCAACGACCTCACAAGCCCCGCAATGCTTGCTCATCTTCTCAA
>DHMB01000026.1:8887-9383 GCA_002405565.1 Clostridiales bacterium UBA4653 | reverse complement strand
TTTCTTCAAAGGAACCCGTTCTTGCTGAAGACGGCAAGACAGTTGTTACTCCCGGCTCCATCACGGTAGACGGCAAGGAAATCACAATCTACGCTATGCCCAAGGCTCAGGACCTTCCCTGGAAGGCTCTCGACGTTGACGTAGTTCTCGAATGCACGGGCTTCTATTGCTCCAAGGCTAAATCGCAGGCTCACATCGACGCAGGCGCAAAGAAAGTCGTTATCTCCGCTCCCGCAGGCAACGACCTTCCCACAATCGTATTCAGCGTAAACGAAGGCACTCTTACAAAAGAGGACACAATCATTTCCGCTGCTTCCTGCACGACAAACTGCCTCGCTCCCATGGCTAAGGCTCTCAACGATTACGCTCCCATCCAGAGCGGTATCATGAGCACTATCCACGCTTACACGGGCGACCAGATGATTCTTGACGGTCCTCACAGAAAGGGTGACCTCAGAAGAGCAAGAGCAGGCGCTGCAAACATCGTTCCTAACTC
>DHMB01000026.1:3102-8803 GCA_002405565.1 Clostridiales bacterium UBA4653 | reverse complement strand
GTTATCCCCGAGCTCAACGGCAAGCTCATCGGCTCTGCACAGAGAGTTCCCGTTCCGACAGGCTCCACAACAATCCTCACAGCTGTTGTCAAGGGTAAGGACGTAACAAAGGAAGGCATCAACGCCGCTATGAAGGCTGCTTCTTCCGCTTCCTTCGGTTACAACGAAGACCCCATCGTTTCTTCCGATGTTATCGGTATGAGATTCGGTTCTCTCTTCGATGCAACTCAGACAATGGTTTCAAAGATTGACGACGACACATATCAGGTTCAGGTAGTTTCTTGGTACGACAACGAAAACTCCTATACAAGCCAGATGGTTCGTACAATCAAGTATTTCGCAGAACTCAACTAAGTAGCCAAGCGAAACGAAAGGCTCCCTTTCCGGGAGCCTTTTTTATATTTGTTTACACAAACATATTGAAAAAATCTTTCATCTGTAATATAATAAGGCGAATATAAAATCCACGGAGGAAACGAAAATGGAAAAGCAAAGAATAACAGAGCTTCTTGAGCGCGGCAGCTTTGACTGCAAATGCGGTCGCCATCACGATGCGAAAATAAAAGACGTATTTATCTCTTCGGGCGCGATATCAAACATTCCCGCAATGCTCGAAAAATACGGTTGCAAAAAGGCTTTTGTCCTTGCGGACGGAAACACATATGAAGCGGCAGGCGAGCAGGTCATCGCCGAAATAAAGAAGAGCGGACATCCCTATTCGCTTTATGTTATGGGCAAAGAGCGCATAGAGCCGGACGAGCACGCCGTCGGCTCGGTTCTCCTGCATTATGACGCATCCTGCAATCTTCTCGTATGCATAGGCAGCGGCGTTATAAACGACATCGGCAAGATCATTGCCGAGACGGCGCACATCCCGTCGATTATCGTCGGCACGGCGCCCTCTATGGACGGCTACGGCTCGGGAACCTCGTCCGTCATCAGAGACAATCTGAAGGTCTCGGTTGACAGTCACTGCCCCGATGTTGTAATAGGCGATCTCGACGTGCTCTGCAAAGCGCCGATGAGAATGATCCAGTCCGGCATAGGCGATATGATTGCAAAGTATATAAGCATATGCGAATGGCGCATTTCTCATATAATCAACGGCGAATATTATTGCGACGAAATTGCAGGGCTTATAATCGAAGCGCTTGACAAGGTTGTAAAGAACATAGGCGGAGTTCAGAGCCGCGGCAAAGAAGCGATAAGCTCCATAATGGAGGGTATGGTTCTTTCCGGTATCGCCGCAAATTATGCACTCGTTTCACGCCCCGTTTCGGGAATGGAGCATTACTTCTCTCACGTCTGGGATATGCGCGGCGTTGAATTCGGCACTCCGTTTGATTTTCACGGAATTCAGTGCGGCATAGGCACGATAAACTCTCTCCGCGTTTACGAGGAGATAAAGAAAATCAAGCCGAACAAAGAAAAAGCCCTTGCGTACGCAAAGAATTTCAATTATGAAGAATGGAAGAAATTCCTTTATGCAAACCTCGGCAAGGGTGCCGACGCAATGGTTGCAAACGAGGCAAAGGAGCATAAATATGATGTCGAAGCGCATGCAAAGCGTCTTGACGTTATAATCGAAAAATGGGATGAAATTCTCGCCGTTATAGATACTCTTCCCTCCTCCGAAGCCGTAACAGCGATGCTGAAGATTGCCGGCGCGCCGACAACCGTCGAAGAAATAAACGTAACAAAAGAGGCGGAAAGAAACGCCTTCCTCATCACAAAGGACATAAGAGACAAATACATCGGCTCAAGACTTCTCTGGGATCTCGGCGAGCTTGACGAAGTCTGCGACAAGCTCTTCCCCATCAAAAAATAAGTCATAAGGAGAGAAAAAATGAAAATCTGTGTTCAGACAAACCCCATGGTGCCGAGATACGGCATTGACAAAGGCTTTGAAATAATCAAAGCAGCGGGCTTTGACGGCGTCGATTTCAACTTCGATTGCTACTGCACCTATAATGATATGATTGAATGCAAGATTCCCGACATCTTCACAGACGAAGCCAAAAAGGAAGCGTTTATCGAAGATATGATTGCTTCAAGCAAAAAGCACGGAATCGAGATTCATCAGTGCCACGCGCCGTTCCCCTCATATATAAAAGACAAGCCCGAAGCAAACAAGGCAATTCTTGAAGCGCTCAAGGTATCTGTCGAGATGTGCGGAAGAGCCGGTTGCAAAATACTCGTCGTTCACCCCGCCTTCAACGGCAGCGCACGATACCCCTCAAAGCGCAGCGAGGAATGGGAGTGGTCGATGGAGATGTACGAAGCCCTCATCCCCAGCCTGAAAAAACACGGCGTCACCTGTTGCCTTGAAAACATGTGGGGACAGGACTGGATAACGAAAAAAATCTATTCCGCAATCTGCACAGACATCCCCGAAGCCTGCGTTTATATCGACAAGCTCAACGAGATCGCGGGTGAAAAGCTCTTTGGCTTCTGCCTTGACACAGGCCATCTCAACCTTCTCGGTCTCGATCCGGCGTTTGCTATGGAACAGCTCGGAGACAGACTCGTAACCTTCCATATTCACGACGTAAGCTATACGCAGGATTCGCACGTCTGCCCCTATATCGGCGTTGTCGGTTGGGAAAGATTTATAAAGGGCGTAAAGGACTGTGGCTACAACGGCGCCCTCAGCTTTGAGACGGCAAATATGGTAATCGAGCTTTTCAAGCCTCAGGAACTGATGATTCCCGCCCTGCACCTCATTTATGAAGTCGGCAGATACTTTGACGACAGAATAAGCGGAAAAATACCGGAATTTCATTGAAACAAAAAGCTCTTCGGCGCTATGCCGAAGAGCTTTTTTATTTTATTTTTCAACCCTTTTACATTCCGCAGGAGCGTGACAGACGATGTCCGTTTCTCCGTTTTCGTCGACAGTCCATTTTATCTGAATATTGCCGTATGGCGTCGGAACATAGCCGTATGCCTTTGTGATACCGCAGGCGTGCGGCGCAACGGTAAACTCCGTATATCCCGGCTTTGCAGGCTTTATTCCGAGCACCTCTTCCGTTATGAATACGGCGGGTGACGCGCTCCATGCGTGTGCCGCGCTTCTGCCCCATTCGCCGTTTTTCATACGGAATGCCTCAACGCAGTTTTTGAGCCCGTCATCGATCATTGCTCCCCAATCGCGACGGATAACGCCGAGCGCAACGTCATAATAACCCAGCTTATAAAGCGTACGGAGAGTATAATAAAGGAAGAACGGCGTGCCGATGCCTACGCGCTTTTTCGGTTGGTTCGGAATGACGCTTGAAGGAGAACCTGAAACATAGTTTCCGTCCTTTACGGATTCGAGCAGTATCTCCTTGCAGTATTCCGCGCGATCGCCGTCTGCGCAATCATAAAGCAAAGCAAAAGTGTTTGTCTGTGCGCTGACCCTCGAAAGCGACATATAGTCGTCAAAAGAAAGTATTTTTCTGCCTTTTTCCGTGCAGAAACGGACGTACTCCTTGTACGCATATTCGTCGCGCACGGTGTCAACGTAGGCGTGCTCGCTCTCGTCCCAGCAGTAAGCGTTCACGGCGTCACGATAAGCGCGGCTTTTCTCTCTATAAAACTCCGCCTTTTCAGCGTTACCGCAGAGCTCATACATCTTCGCCGCCGACGCAAGCGCACCGGAAAGCATCATATTGTTTGCCGTAACCTCGCCGCAAGGCATAAGGTCGTTGTCCGCCCATTCTATCAGGTTCCATGCGCCGTCTATCGACAAAAGTCCTCTGTCGTTTGTCTGAATGAAGAAACGATTGAAGCACTCGTCAAGGTCGCGCAGGTTTTTCTCCGTATTTTCGCCCTCTCCGAAGTGCATAAAATGGCTGACCACCTGCTCTGCCCAGGAGAGCGACCATATCGGTATTCCGCCCTCTGGGAACGTCGGAAAGCAAGCGCAGACTATGTTTTTCTTTGCAAGGAAGCGGGGGTTGTTCGTCCTGTAAATGCGGCGAACGCCGTCATCCGTCGAATCGCCTATCATATCAAGATATCTTTCGTCGAACTCACGCTCGCCAAAGCACGTCATATTGACCTCCGACGTAACCGCGGCGTCTCCGACCCATACGTTCTGCTCGCAACCGGGGCAGTCGACATACGAATCCATCATACAGCTTTTTGCCGTATCGACGGAAATTTTATAAATATCACAGAGGCGCTTGTCGTCGGAGACAAAGTCGCCGGCTGTCTCCGCCGGATAACGTGTTTCAAGCATATCCGCGGAATACAGCTTTATCTCGCTTTCGCACGGCGGGAAATACAGAGCGAGATAACGAAAGCCCCTCTTTTTGTTTGAAAGGAAACGGGTTCTGCCGTCATTACACCTGACGCTTCCGCACGAGCCCGGCCCCATATAGCGGATGCCGCTCTCCGTTATCATTTCAAACGTCATAAATTCGATTTCCGTTCCCTGCGGCGCAATTACGTCAAGACCCACAAGCCCGACTCTTTCCGTTCCGTAATCAAGGATGAGCTCCGCGCCGAAGGACGAAGGCGAGATGACCGTTGCTCCGCCGGAATGCGCTCCGTCCGGATTTGTAATCCCGCGCGGCTCCGTAATCTCCTCGCGGGGAGAAGCCGTCGCGAGCTTTTCGTCGCAGAAGCCGTCCGAAACGGATATATATTTTCTCATTTTTATCCTGCTGAGAAGCGAAAACGGCGCCGTATTTGCAACTATTCTCGTATCCGGCAGACTTTCAAAATCCTTTGTATGAAGTATTTTAAGCGCCTCATCGGGCACGATATTTTCCTTTTTCGGCTCATTCCATGGATAAACCATGCCGCTTTTTGCCTTTGCAACTCTGCAAAGCGCCCATTTTCCGCCGATAGGCGACGCAATTTCAAAGCCCTCGCCGCATATGCGAACAGAAGCTGTCCACTGAGAAAGCACGGTTATAAAATGCGTTCCGGCGGAAAGAAGAATTTCTTCGTCCGTTTTTATCTCGCCCCCGTCTATGCAAATGCCCATCGTGCCGATTGCGCGGACTCTGACGTTACAGTCTCCGGCGCAGGTGATGTTGCTTGCAAAAATGCAATAATTACCGTCGCCGCAGAGGTCGGTCTCATAGCCCTTTTCATCGGAGAAGGCTTCCGCCGTTACGACGTCGCGCGGACTGTAAACAGTTCTCGTCTGCGCCTTCTGCCTGCTCTGGACAAGCTCCGTAAACGGCTCGGAAACCGCTTCCGCCGTCCTGACGCCGTGCCAGACAACATCGGCAGACGGAGAAAGCGCGTCATCAAGCGAAGCGTCGAAATGCTCGATATAATTTGAAAGCGTATACGTCATCGGAGGAATTACCGCCTTATATGCTCTCGCACGCCACGAAAGCGGCGCAAATTCTCCGTCGACGGAAAGCTCAAGCGAAAAACCGGAGCGTTTTTCCTCGCCCGTTTCGCACGCAATGACGGTTATATCGTTTTCCCCCTCGGAGAGGTAATCAGTAACATCAAGCACCTCATATGCGCGGCGGAAAATATACGAGCGGATTGAATATTCCGTGCAGAATTTTCCCCCGATATATATTCTGAAATATTCCGCGCCGAAGATATAGAGCTCGGCGCTTTCGGGCTTTTTCCCGCAATTTACGGACGAAGCGTAAATGCTCCATTCGCCGTTTGCCGCGCCTTCGCGCACGTAGCGCAGAGCGCCTGACGGATATTCCCTTTTTTCGGATATTACTTTTGCGGTGTT
>DHMB01000026.1:0-3044 GCA_002405565.1 Clostridiales bacterium UBA4653 | reverse complement strand
TCCGTTCCGCTTATTCAAGGAGATTGTACCACAAAAGGGAGAAAAAATCAACATAAAAAACGGCGGTTGCCCGCCGTTTTTGCAATTCGGTTTTTATATGGGGAATGAAAAAGTGTGCGTCCCGCAGGAAAGCTCTTTTTTCATAAGTCCGTCGCCGCAATCGGAGAAAGTGCTCAAAGCAAGCTCTTCCCTCGCAGGCAGATAAAGCGTCCCGCTCGCGCCGGAAGGAACCGTAACGGAAACGGTAACAACTCCGTCCGCCGTTTTCGTTTCCGCTCTCGCCGTGCCGTAAGGCGTGTCAACGGAGCATGATATTCTTGCAATTCCCGTATCCGTTGCGGGGCGGAAAATGATATGCTCATATGCGGGCTTTTCGATATCGGCGGAGATACCTCCGACATATTTATAAAGAAAAGCCGATATATCCGAAAACATATGATGATTCCTCGAACCGAGCCCGTTCCAGCATTCCCAGAGCGTGTTTGCGCCCATATCAATCCAATGCTTTACGGAGGGATAAGTCGGATTGCAGAGCATTTCCAACCCGACCTTTGCGTTGCCCGTCATTCCGAGAACATTCATAACCGCCTTGTTTCCGAGAACGCCGAAATCAAGGTGTCCATCGCGCTCGTCTATCTGCCGCAGGAGCGTTTTTACAAGCGGCATTACCTCATCCGACTCGCAGAGCCCGTGATATATCATAACTGCGGTCGATGTCTGGCAGTTGCCCATAACGGTCATCTCTGCCTTGTTAAAGAATTTCGCTCTGAAAGCCGACTTTATCGCGTCCGCAAGAGCGGTATAATATTTTTCATCGTCCGTATAACCGAGAAGTCCCGCCCAATGAGCAAGCGTCCGCACCGCCGTGTGATAGTATGCCGTATCGGTAACTGTCACAGGGCATTTGAACGACTCCATATTTATGCTGAGCGCAGGCCCCTCAAACGGCGCGCACCAGTCGCCGAGGCCGTAATCGACGATATTATCCGTTGCCATTTTCTCCATCAGCGAGCAATGACGGCGGAGCATATCGTAGTTGTCCTTTATATAATTTATATTTCCGCTTGCAAGATAAAGATATTTCGGCGCGTCGACTATCGGGCTTGCCCAGTCCGGGCCGTTGAGCGATGTATATCCCCAGCCGGCGCTCGGAATAACGCAAGGAACAGCCCCTGCGGGCGTCTGCGAATCGCGCAGGTCGTAAAGCCAGCGACGCATAAACGCCTCGGCGGCAAAATTTATCACAATCTGCTCGCTCGTAAAGCCTGCGTCGCCCGTCCACGACGTTTTCTCACGCACGGCGTCGCTGGAAAGCGTGTTCATACAGCAGGAGGTCGTTGCCGCAAGACACAAATGCTGCACCTGATTTACCGTCTCGTCGCTCGTCTCGAAATGCCCTCTGTCGGCAATTCCGTTGCAGAGCGCAAGCGCCGTAACGTCCGAAAGCTGCCTTTCCTCGTCCCCTCCGGAAACCTCAACATACTGATAGCCGTGATATGTGAATTCCGAATGCCAGACCTCCGGCTCGTCGCTCTTTTTTGTATATATCTCCGTCTGGAACGTATAATTTTTTATAAAACACGAAAGCGGCGACTGGTCAAGCTCGCCCTTGTCGTTCAGTATATCGCAATAGCGTATCGTTATCCGGTCTCCCTGCTTTCCGCGAAGCGTCAGAAGACAGACGCCGGCTTGATTCTGTCCTATGTCAAAGAGCGTTTTTTCGCCCTGCTTTGTCATTTTTACAGCGGGATATTTCTTCCTTATAACTATCGGTTCAAGCTCAAATGAAATCAGCTCTCCTCCTGCGGGTCGCACAACTCTGACTTTTCCGAAGCTCTCGCCCTTATATCCGAATGTGTCCCAGCCGGGCATTTCAAGCCGCGCGTCGTACTGCTCGCCGTGACGGATTCCGTTGAAAACTATCGGCCCCTTTGAGCTTTGCCATTCGCCGCTCGATTTTACAATCTGTTCTTCCCCGCTCTCATATTCGATATGAAGCTCGCAGATCATCTTCGGAACATCTCTCCAGGGAGCAAAGCGCGACTGCCACGGGTCTTCCGTAAAGCAGTTATAAAAGCCGTTTCCGAGAACAACTCCTATCGCATTTTTCTCCGAAAGAAGCTCTGTGACATCAAAGCTGCGATACATTATGTGCTTGTCATAGTCGGAAAATGGCGTTGAAAGAAAATCGTTGTTTACCCTTTTTCCGTTCAGCGTGCAGACAAAATATCCGAGCCCGCAGATATAAAGCGTTGCGCGACGGACACCCCCGCCGGCAGAGAAATCATAGCGGAGATAGGGCGAATATATGACCTCGTCACGCTTTTGGCAGAAGCCGCCCGTTATCCAGTTCCCGAGCCACTTTTCCCCTCGCTTGCCCGTGCAGAAATACGTCTCTGCCGAGCTTTTTTCGCCGTCCTCGCCGACGGCGGTTACCGTAACGTCGTATCTTTTCCTCGGCTCAAGGAGCGATTCGTCCATATATATTCCGAAGCGCTTTTCCGTTTCAACCTCGCCCGATTTCCAGACAGTCTTTCCCGAAAAATGCTCCCGAACTTCTATTTCATAGCTTTTCTGACGCTCCGTTTCGCCCTTTGAGTCAATAAGGAACGAAAAATAAGGCGCTGTATCGAGCGTCGGGTTTATAAGATCATTTACTCTTATCGAGTCACTTCTGATTTTCATATAAGCCTCCGTTATTTGCTTTTCCGAGCAACAGTATAGCGGATAAGACGGAAAAAATCAAGTAAAAAACAAAAATCCCCGCAAAAGCGGAGAATTTTAATTTATGCGGGAATTTCTTCTTTCAGCCTGCAAACGTCTATCCATCTGTCCGAGCCGGAGAATTTTTCAAGCTCGGAAAGCGTAACCTCAATTGCGCTGTTTGAGCTTCCGCAGGCGGGAAACACGGTTTCAAACCGACGGAGAGATTCGTCGAGATAAATTTCGACCTCCTCCGGCACGGCAAACGGGCAGACCCCGCCGACGGCGTGACCGATATACTCAGCCGTTTCGTCAGGCGTCAGCATTTTCGCCTTTGCGCC
>DHMB01000060.1:2374-2640 GCA_002405565.1 Clostridiales bacterium UBA4653 | reverse complement strand
GCAATTGAAGCGCCGAAGAACTTCCGCCGATGTCACAATGTCGCTTTGACGGACGTTTCGTTTCCGAATGCCGCCGAAACGCTCTGGAGCTGCGACGGCGTCACGATGAAGAACATAACCGCCAAGGGCGATTACTTTGCCATGAACAGCGAAAACATGAATATCGACGGACTCACGCTTTACGGAAATTACTCATTTGACGGCGTGCGCAATGTCGAGATAAGGAATTCGCACCTGCTTTCAAAGGACGCATTCTGGAACAGCGA
>DHMB01000060.1:0-2300 GCA_002405565.1 Clostridiales bacterium UBA4653 | reverse complement strand
GAATATCTCGGCTGGAACGCCAAAAATCTTACGCTTATAAACTGTACAGTCGAGAGCCTTCAGGGAATGTGCTATATAGATAACCTTGTTATGAAAAACTGCAAGCTGCTGAACACGACTCTTGCTTTTGAATATTCAACAGTTGAAGCGGACATAGTCGGCAAGGTTGACAGTGTTCTCAATCCTTCCGGAGGGACAATAACGGCGGATGAAATCGGCGAGCTTACCGTCATGCCCGACAGAGTTGACCCCGAAAAGACAAAAATAATTTTCAGGGAAAAGGTGACCGTATGAATTACGATTTTGACAAGGTCACGGACAGAAGAAACACAAATTCGCTGAAATGGGATGTCGGAGAAGGCGTCTTGCCGATGTGGGTCGCCGATATGGATTTTGAAGCGGCACCCGAAATCCGCGCCGCGCTGCAAAACCGCGTCGGACACGGAATATTCGGCTACACAGTGATACCGGATGAATGGTATTCCGCTTATATCGGCTGGTGGAGCCGACGTCATCATTTTGAAATTGAAAAGGACTGGCTGATTTTCTGCACGGGCGTTGTCCCCGCGATATCAAGCATTGTCCGCAAACTGACGACTCCGAACGAAAACGTTCTCATCTGCACGCCGGTATATAATATATTTTTCAATTCGATAATCAATAACGGCTGCCGCGTTTTGGAATGTCCTCTTGTCTATGACGGGGATAAATATGAAATTGACTTTATCGACCTTGAAAAGAAGCTTTCCGACCCACAGACAACTCTGATGATACTCTGTAACCCTCACAACCCCGTGGGCAAGATATGGGGAAGAGAAACGCTTGCGGAAATCGGCAGGCTGTGCGAAAAACATCATGTGACCGTTATCTCCGATGAAATACATTGTGATCTGACCGCGCCCGGAAAAGAATATATCCCGTTTGCGTCAGCCTCCGAAACATGCAAAAATATCAGCATAACCTGCGTTGCGCCGACGAAGGCTTTCAACATTGCGGGACTGCAAACTTCGGCGGTGATTGTCGCAGAGCCGTTTTTGCGTCACAAGGTGTGGCGCGCGCTCAACACGGATGAAATTGCAGAGCCGAACGCTTTTGCCGTCGACGCGGCGATAGCCGCATTTACGAAGGGCGAAAATTGGCTTGACGCATTGCGGGAATACATTTATAAAAACAGGCAGATTGTCACCGAATTTCTTGAAAGCAATCTCAGCGAGCTGAAGCTCGTCTCAGCAGAGGCGACGTATCTTCTCTGGATAGATTGTTCCGCAGTAACGGATGACAGCGTCGGATTTACGGAATTTCTGCGCAGGGAAGCGGGGCTTTATCTCTCCGACGGCGCAGAATACGGCGAGACCGGAAGGAAATTTGTCCGTATGAACATTGCCTGCCCGATATCTACGCTGCGCGACGGGCTTTCAAGGCTGAAAGCCGGAACGGAAAAATATAAAAAGAGAATATAAAGCAAATCCTCCCGACGCCGGATGCATCGGGAGGATTTTGTTTGATGTTTACTTGATATATTCCTTCAAAATGCGAAATTCATATTCGCCGAATTCGTCTGAACAAGTTACTACAAAGGATTCGTCGGAGGGGGACTGCTGAAAGATGAAGTTGATGATTGCCTTTGGAAAGACGGTCGGTTCTCCGAAGCCCGAATCGGTTTTGCGAACGATATAATACGTTTCTTCCTTTTCAAAAATATAACAATCGTTTTCGGAGCCGAGCAGTTCTGCATCGCTGAAATCTGTGCCGGAAATTATTGTGGGGCGGTCATCGGCGTCCCATGGGTTATCATCATTGCTATCGGAAGCTTCTTTGTAAGATTCGGGATCGTCGGGAGTTTTCACTTTGAAATCGTCGCCGACGGGATTGAAATCCGCGTCAAGCGCGAGGTGCATCTTCATTGACGTTTCGCCGCTTTCATCAACAGGGACTGCAATTTCTCCGGAAATTTTGAAATTGGTCACATTGTTGTCCTTGTCGACTGTGATCGATATTTTTGCGTCGTTGATTTCAATTCCGGCTTCATCTATCATTGCGAATACTTCTTCGTCGCTGACGGATGAAATTTCGTATGCATCGCCGTACATTCCAATGAGAACTATGAGAAACGATTTGAGCGCTTTTTTGCTGTCGACGGTTACCTTTGCCGTGAGGGAGCCGTCCGAACCGTTATGCAGGGAAGCGGACTTTATCATATCCTCGTCGAAGAAGACAAGGCTGTGCATATCGTCTATGTTGAGCGATGTAAAATCGGAAAAAACGCTCATGTCGACAGCTGTTTTTCTCTTGTCCGTTTC
>DHMB01000038.1 GCA_002405565.1 Clostridiales bacterium UBA4653 | reverse complement strand
GCGCCCGCCCATTCGTTCTGCATGATGCCGAGGAAGTTTACCATCTGGTTGCAGAGAGTTGCGAGATGGCTTGCGGGAGCGGAGGTTATCTTTCCGACAACGCCGCCGAGACCTTCCTGAATGAGCTGCTTGAGCGACCAACCCGCGCAGTAGCCCGTGAGCATGGAGAGGTCATGAAGGTGCATATCGCCGCTTCTGTGCGCATTCGCGATTTCTTCATCATATATTTCGGAGAGCCAGTAGTTTGCCGTTATCGCGCCGGAGTTTGAAAGGATAAGTCCGCCGACGGAATATGTGACTGTCGAATTTTCCTTGACGCGCCAGTCAATCGCCTTTACGTAGCTGTTGACGAGCTCCTTGTAGTCAAGGATGGTCGATTTCATATTGCGGATTTTTTCTCTCTGCTTACGATAGAGAATGTAGGTTTTCGCAACATCGTCATAGCCTGCCTGGATGAGCACGGACTCAACGCTGTCCTGAATATCTTCGACGGAAACAAGCCCGTCCTTTACCTTGTGCTCGAAGTTTGAAGTTACCTTGAGCGCGAGGAAATCTATCACCGACGGATGATACTGCTTGCCGATGGCTTCAAACGCCTTGGTTATTGCAACGGAAATCTTGCCGATGTCGAAATCCGCTATCTGACCGTCTCTTTTAACAACCTGATACATAATAAAAACCCTCCGTATTGACAAACGTAGCCCCCGCCTTGTTTTTGCGGGAGCGGACGTTGAATTCTTTTTCGCAGTGATACAATTCTATCACTTCGGAAAGCCGTTGTCAAGTGGAGAGTCTACAATATGTTGTGTTTTTGGGGCAAATCGTGAAAAATCGGAACAATATATAGATTACACCCCTCGGAGTTGTGCATTTGGCACAAAACGTCGTGCGATGTCGAGAAAGCGCAGATATTCGTCGTGATCAAAGCCGCAAAGCCCATCGGAGAGAAGGTCTCCCGAGTCTTTGAAAGCCTGGAGATACCAGCGCTCCGCGCCGGAAATCCATTTGCCGATTGTTTCGATGTCATCCGCCGTATGAAAGCCCTTTACAAGGGTTGTGCGGAACTCAAAACCGACCTTTCCGCTTATCAGAATACGTATGCTTTCTTCGATCTTGCCGAGCGGGGCGGAGGGAAGTCCGATTGTTTTTGCGTATTTATGCGGGCTGTTTTTTATGTCCATGGCGACGTAATCGACAAGCCCTTTTTCGATGAGCCGGCGAAGCCTTTCGGGGAACGCGCCGTTCGTATCGAGCTTGACGGCGTAGCCCATAGACCTTATTTTCCCGATAAATTTTTCCGTTTCGTCCGTTATGAGCGGCTCGCCGCCTGTTATCGCAACGCCGTCCAGACGTTTTTTTCTGCTTTCGAGAAAAGCGAAGAATTCCTCCTCCGGTATATTCTCTCCCTCTCCCGCGCCGAGCACGAGCGAGGAATTGTGGCAGAAGGGGCAACGGAAGTTGCAACCGCCGAGAAAAACGGTGCACGCCGTTTTGCCGGGAAAATCGAGCAGGGTGAGCTTCTGAAGTCCGGATATTGTCATAGGAGCCTCCTCTGCTCATCGGTTACGGTTACATATGATATCACAACCCGGAAGGATTTTCAATAGGGCGCAAAAAATTTAATAATTAAATTTCAATTTGGCTATTTATTTTCACGCGGCGTTGTGATATTATATATAATGTACAAAACTACGGAGGGGAATTCAATGGATAACGACAGAAACACCGTCTCTGAAGAGACAGCGGATGAAAAAATCAACATAAAGCCGCCGTATCGCGCGGGCAGACTTTACGGAAAGATGACATGGATTTTTTTCGCAGTTGCGGTGATGATGATCTCCGCTTCGCTCATCGCGGTTTTTCTCAATCTGGCAATTGTATATTATGCTCCCGCAATCGCAGCGCAGAAATGGTACACAACCGCGCTCAGCGGCGTATCGTATTATGTTTTCGGCGCGGCGCTCGCCGGAATAATGCTCCTTCTTTCCGTGCCGGACGGAGGAATTCCGTCGGCAAAGAAGATAAGCTTCGGCAAATTCATGAAATATCTTTGCGTGACGATGGCTTTCGTTCTCATCGGGGCAAGAGTCGGCGACGCGGTCACATGGTATATAGGGAAGGTTGTCGGTCATGCGATAGTCAACCCCGTCGAGACAGCGCTTGACGGCGCGTCGTGGATAGCGTCATCAATCGTCATGATTATTGCCGCTCCGATAATCGAAGAGCTCATTTTCCGTAAACTCCTCATCGACAGAATAAGCCCGTTCGGAGAAAAAACGGCGATATTCGCCTCGGCTCTCGCTTTCGGACTTGTACACGGGAACTTCTCGCAGTTTTTCTATGCGTTCGCCATAGGACTGCTTTTCGGATATATATATGTCAAAACGAGAAACATACTGTATACGATTGCACTGCACATGTTTGTCAACGGTTTCTGCGGCGTTCTGAGCGGTTATATAACGAGCAAGGTTGACACCGACGCCATTACGTCCATCTCCGAGGCGCTCGCAAATGCGTCCGAGGAGGAAGCGCCGCAGCTGATTGCGGAGCTGGCAACATATACGGGCCCGGTGGTTGCTCAATGGATACTTTCCCTTGCCACGCTCGGACTTGCGATTGCGGGAATAGTGTTCTTTATAAAGGGCGTGAGAAACGTTTCGCTTGAAAAGAGCACATTCGATATTTCCGCGGGCAACGTCAGAGTCGCGGTATATCTGAATGTCGGCATTATAATTCTTTATGCCGTTATGACGCTTTCGTTCATCGCTTCACTCGAACCGCAACCGGAGGGTGTGATAGCGGGAGCAATGATAATGTAATCCTGAAAGGAGATATATAATTATGAAAAAAGGTTTTGGTCTTGGATGGTTTCTCCTCGGCGCGGCGCTTCTGACGCCCTATGCCGCAGAGAAAAACGAGGAAACGGGCGAATATGAAATCCGCTCGCTGCTTCTCAAAGTAAAGACGAAAAAGACGACGGACGAAGAGGGCAACACCCATTCGGATTGCTCCGTCAACCTTGCGGGAATTCCCACAAGAGGCGACATCGAGACGATACGCGGGAATATTTCATGCGGAATCTCAAAGATTTCGGAAGGAATATCGTCGTGCGCAAAGAAAGTCTCGGACGCTTTCAGAGACGCCCGCGCGGAGAGCTGTGAAGACGAGGACTTCGGCAGCGAAGAGGATTTTGAAAACATCTTCGACGACGAGCCGGAGGAAGAGACAGAAGAGCCCGAAGAGGGCAGCGAAGCACTTTGAAAAAACAGAAAGCCGTCCTTCGGGGCGGCTTTTTGAGTGAAAAGTGAAGAGTGAAGAGAAGAAAGTTGTACAATAAAAATG
>DHMB01000008.1 GCA_002405565.1 Clostridiales bacterium UBA4653 | reverse complement strand
TCCAGCCCTTCGAGCACCTGAATCTGACTCTCATCATAAACCTGAGCGGTTTCGGGAGTTTTAACTTCTTCTGTCATAACCTTTTCCTTTCCGATTGGAGTTTTAATACTTTTCGGCTCTCTGGCAGAGCGTTTTCGGAGAAAGCTGAGAAAAATAAATGTTTTCTCCCTTTTCCCCGCATTCCAGAACTATCGACTTCGGTATCTCGCCCGAAGCCGAGGAAAGCCCGCCCCGCTTTTCGGCGGAGGAAAGCCATGAGCGCGTTATTTTGGATACCGTCGCCGTGTCCGAATCGAAAATACCGACGATATCCTTCATTTTTATCATTTTTCCGTTACCTATATGGAGATACATAAAACCTCATCTTCTCTTGTAATTATCAACATCATAAAAGAATTCGCCGTTTTCGACATATATCTTCTGCGCGGCTTTGCAGTCCGAAAAGTCTGCCTCGTCGCACGAGGTGACTATCACCTGCTTGCCGGAAAGATTGCCGAGAATATAATTTTTTCTCTGCCTGTCAAGCTCGGAGAGGACGTCGTCAAAAAGGAAAACGGGATATTCGCCTGTCTCCTCCCTGCATATTTCCCCTTCCGCGAGCTTCATTGCAAGGGCAATGCTCCTCTGTTGACCTTGCGAGGCGAATATCTTCGCCGTGCCGATCGGCAGTTTGATATCAAAATCGTCCCTGTGAGCGCCGAAGAGCGACGTTTTTGCCGCCTTTTCTCTTTCGGCATTTCCGAATATCAGGTCGATATACCGGCTTTCAAGCGAGGCTATGTCCGAAACGTCGCCCGCCGTTGATATGTAATCATAACCGACGGTGTCCGCCCCCGACGTCATTTCGAGAAGAAACGTTCTGACATATTCAAAAAGCCGCGCAAGATATTCCGTGCGGACGGAGGTTATATAAGCCGAGCCCTTCGCAATTCTCTGCGAATAGAGCGAGTAAAGGTTTTCAAACTCGTCCGGACTGTAATTTTCGGGATTTCTGAGCAGAGCGTTCTTGTTTTCCGTCAGCTTTCCGTATTCTATAAGCGCGGAAAGATATTTCGGCTTTATCTGCGATATTGCCGAGTCGACAAAATTTCTGCGCAGCGACGGCTCGTCCCTGACTATCGCAAGATGTTCGGGACAGAAAAGCACAGCCTTGAAATTGCCGACAAACTCGGACATTTTCTTCAGCTTCACCCCGTTCATGAACAGTTCCTTTTTCATGTCCCTGTAAGTACGGACAGCCATCTTGTTGTCGCGCCTGGAATCCGAAAAGCCAATGCTCACCTGCGAAAAATTCTTATCGTTTTTAATCATTTCTTTATCCTTTGCGCGCCGGAAGCTCTTTCCGCCGGCAAAGAGATAAATTCCTTCGATAACGGACGTTTTCCCCTGGGCGTTACCGCCGAAGAGAATGTTCATCCCCTGTTTGAATCCGAATGGATGATGATCTATATTTCTGAAATTTTCAAAAACGGCACTTTCGAGATACATAATCAGTTATCTCTCATTTTCATGGGGAGAGCGAGATAGATGAAGCTGTCATCCTTGTCCGTTTCTCCGCTTCCTTCGATTATCATGCTCATAAGAGAGGACGTCAGCGAGAGCTTGAGAATGTCCGTCCCGCACGCACGAAGGATTTCTATAAGGTATTTGCATGAGAAGCCGATTTCCATATCGGGTCCCTTCTTTTCAACGGGAATTTCATCAAAGACCTTTCCGTTTATGGAGACCGCGGAAACATGGAGAATTTCGTCTTCAACCCTGAATTTAACGATACTCTTCGACTGACCGACTGCTCTTTCCTCCGTTACGAGAGACGCTCTTTCAAGCGCGTCCTCAAGCATGTTTTTGTCGACGGTGACAAACGTTTTGCTTTCCTTCGGAATAAATCTTTCATATTCCATATACTGCGTGTCTATAAGGCGCGAGAAAAGGACTGTTTCCTTTATATCGTCGCCGTAACGCATGCCGAGGGAGAAAATAATGTGCTTTTTGGTGAGCGAAAACTTGATTTTTTCGTCCGTATCGTCAAGAAGTCTCGATATTTCGTTTATCGTCTTGCCGGGAACGATGAATTTCAGCTCTGTTTCGCCGTTTTTGGAGTCGATATTCGTTTCGCACTTGTTGACTCTTATCGCAAGACGGAAGCTGTCGCAGGCGACAGTCTTTATTCTGTTGCCCTCGACCTCGAAATAAAGTCCCGTCAGAGCCGGTCTGCCGTTGTCGTCATGACTTATGGCAAACGACGTGCGGTTTATCATTGATTTTATTTTGGACTGTGTGACAGTGAAACTTCTTTCGGGGGAGAATTCGGGAAGCTGGGGGAATTCCTCTCCGGGGAGGTAATGAAGCTGGAATTTTGAACGGCCGCTCGATATCGTTGCAAAATTGCCTTCCCCTGTCTCGATTGTGATATCGGCAGGCATAAACTTTACAACGGAAGCGAGCTTTGAACCGTTGATAACGGCTGCGCCGCCTTCGTGAACCTTTGCGTCGATAGTTGTCTTTACGCCCTTTTCAAGGTCATATGCGCAAATCATGCATTTGTCCGAACCGACGCTTGAAAGCAGTATTCCTTCTATCGCGCCGTATGTCTTTTCCGAGGAAACACATCCGAGCGAACGCTGGATACAAAGCAGAAGCATTTCTTTCTGAAATGTGATTTTCATGTTTTTCGTTCCTTTCGTGTTTTTTTATTTTTCCGAAAATTTTTTTCTTTAAGAAGATAAGATAAGTATATTGGAAGCAGACGTAGGAGTAGCGGAGGGAAAACTGTTGAAAACTTATAAAGTCCGCATGCCTGCTTGATTTTTTGTCCCTCAACCGATTGGATTTCTATGTTGAAATTTTCTTGATTATTTGTTGACTTCGGGGAAAACTTTCCCTCCTCGTTTTCCCTGTGGAAAATAGAAAACAACTCCGTGTTGATAACTTATAACTTGTTGAAAACTTTTTCTCTGCCGGAAAGTCGGTTTCCTTATAAAGGCAGTGACGGAAAAGTTTCAATCGATGTCATATATATCGAAAATTTTCTGCGCCTGTCTTGCGCAAAGCTCTTTTTGTGACGATTTTAAGGAAAATGTTTTCTCCTGTTTTTCAACAATCGGAAAACGCCGAAAATGCAGACGTCACAAGGTTCTCAACATGTTTTCAACAATATGTGGAAAACTTTTCTCGGTTTTAGACGAGGGTCGTTTTTTGGAAATTTTATTGGAATTCCTTCATTATGTCGGTCACCTCATGCTCAAATGAAATATCCTTTTTCATCTGGTCTGTGACGGACTGAATGGAATAAAGAATTGTCGAATGGTCTCTTCCGCCGAAAATATTGCCTATGTTTTTCAGCGTCAGACTTGTCACATGGTTTACAATATATATAGCAAGCTGTCTCGCCGCGACGATTTCTTTCGGGCGCTTTGTTCCCTTTATATCGTCCGCGGAGACGCCGTAACGCGCCGCAACCGTCGCAATTACTTTCTCCGCAACGGCTTCCGGAGGTTCAACCCCGCATATCACTCCCGAAAGGAGCGTGCGCGCGTCGTCGACGGTTATTTCCTTGCCCTTGTTGAGCACGGTTTTGTATGCGCCGAGCTTTTTTATAATTCCTTCTATCTGACGGACATTGCTCTTTGTGTTTTCCGCGATATATGTCAGCACTTCGTTTGAAAGGTCGACGTTCATCGCCATTGCCTTGCTCTTGAATATCGCTATGCGGAGCTCCGTGTCCGGAGGCTGAACATCCGCAACCATTCCCCCCTCAAACCTGCTGACAAGCCTTTCTTCAAGGTTCTGGAGCTCCCTCGGCGGACGGTCGGACGTGAGCACTATCTGCTTGTGAGCGTCATAGAGGGTATTGAAGGTATGAAAGAATTCCTCCTGGGTGGACTGTTTACCGGCGATGAACTGAATATCGTC
>DHMB01000021.1:3911-4057 GCA_002405565.1 Clostridiales bacterium UBA4653 | reverse complement strand
GCTGTAAAGGGCGGCAAGTGCATTGATACAACAATGGGCTTCACACCCCTCGACGGTCTTGAAATGGGCACACGCTGCGGTTCTATCGACCCTGCAATCGTTACCTATATAATGAAAAAAGAGGGCTTCACTCCGGACGAGATGAG
>DHMB01000021.1:0-3839 GCA_002405565.1 Clostridiales bacterium UBA4653 | reverse complement strand
CATGAACAAGAAGTGCGGCTTCCTCGGCATTTCGGGTTACTCCTCCGACAGCCGCGACATCGAAAAAGGAATTCTCGAAGGCAACCATCGCGCATATCTCGCCGCTTCCATTCTCGCATATCAGGTAAAGAAGTACATCGGCGCGTTCACAGCCGCAATGGACGGTCTTGACGCCATCGTATTTACGGCAGGCATGGGCGAAAACAACCCCGAGCTCAGAGAGAGAGTCTGCAAGGATATGACGTATTTCGGAATCGAAATCGATACAGAGCTCAACGCAAAAATGTTCCGTCAGCCGAACACAGTCAAGCTCTCGACGGAAAATTCCAAGGTTCTTGTCTACCTCCTTCCCACAAACGAGGAGCTCATGATAGCGTCCGACACGGAAGAAATAGTAAAGAAGCTCAAAAAGTAATAAAAACACTGCGTCCGCGAACCTTTCCGGACGCATTTTTTTGCGTTTTTCTCTTGATATTTTTTTATATTATGATATACTATTTATGTATGTTGGGATAGATTGTTCCCGACGAAAATGCAAAATCATTTCAAAGCAATGAAAGGAAATAAATTATGGCACAAAACACCAAAGAATTGCGCGAAATAATCAACGCACGCCATTCGGAAGCCTCAGCCGAGCTTGAAAAAGCCGGAAAGCTGACAGCCCGTGCCCGTATGGACGTCATCTTCGACGAAGGAACGTTTGCCGAGGTCGGCGCTTTCATCGGCGACGGCGAGGAGTTCTGCCCCGTTGTGACGGGTTACGGCTCTGTTGACGGAATGCTCGTATTCGCTTTCTCGCAGGACTATTCACGTCTGCACGGAGCGATGGGCAAGGCTCACGCAAAAAAGATCTGCAAGATCATCAACATGGCAATAGAAGCAAACGCCCCCGTTATCGGCGTTTTTGACAGCGCAGGCGCAAAGATCGACGAAGGCACAGACGCCCTCAATGCCTGCGGAGAGGTTATATCCGCTCTCTCGTTCTGCAAAGGCGTTATACCCACGGTTGCGGTCGTTTCCGGCCCTTGCGGAGGCGCAGGAGCCGTTGCCGCTTCGCTCTGCGACGTCATAATAGTTGCGGAAAAGACAGGCTCGCTCTATGTTGTCCCCTCTTCGATGCTCGAAGACAAAACTCTCGGCAAGCCCGCAAAGCTCGCAGAGACCGGCGTATCGGCTATCACGGCAAAGGATGACGCGTCCGCTTGTCTCGCCGCAAGAGAGCTCTGCAAATACTTCGCTCCCGAAATGGTGACAACGGATGACGCAAACAGAGCGTTTGATTCTTCCGTTTTCGAAAACCCGAAATATGACGTTCATACCGTCATTGAAAACCTTTTCGACGCAGGCAGCTTTACGGAGCTTTTCGCAAAGCGTGCTCCGCAGATGACAGTCGGCCTTGCTTCGATGAACGGCAGAGTCTGCGGCGTCATCGCAAACAATCCTTCCTTCAAGGACGGCAAAATGTGCCCCGGCGCATGCGAAAAGGCTGTCAAGCTGATGAATCTCTGCTCTTCGATCGACGCTCCCATCGTCACCCTTGTTGACGGTATCGGCGTCGGTACGACGGACAAAATCGAGATCGGCGGAGTTGCCGGCAAGCTCGCAGAGCTCGCAAGCGCATATTCTGTATCGGCACGCAAGGTGACAGTCATCACGGGCGAAGCCTACGGAACCGCATATTCCGTTCTCGGCTCAAAGGCGCTCGGCGCAGACTTTGTTCTCGCCCTCGACCGCGCAAAGATATCTCCCATGAATCCCGTTTCCGCAGTTGAATTTCTCGGCGAGGTTTATGATGAATCCAAGGTCGATGAAATCGCCGCAAAATGGGCAGACGAGAACGCCTCTCCCCTTGAAGCCGCAAAGAAGGGCTATGTCGACGATATAATCGAGGCTTCGGAGCTTCGCGCAAGAGTGGCTTCGGCGCTCGAAATGCTCGCATAAGGAGGTATTCTCAATGCCTGTACTTCTTATGATCGACAATGCGGTCGGTATCGGACTTCAGACGCTCGGTCTCGGTATGCTGATGGTGCTCGGAATAATCGCAATACTTTACATTGTTCTCAAAATTCTTATCCCGATTTTCTCTGCCATAAGCGGAAAGAAGGTCGAGAAGAATGAAGCGCCTGCAGAACCCGATGTTCCCGTTCCGGCTCCCGCTCCTGTTCAAAACACAGTGGCAGAAGAAGACGAGAGCGACACGGTCGCCGCAATAGTTGCCGCCATAGCGGCTTTCGAAGGAAAATCGCCGGAGAGCTTCCGCGTGGTTTCGTTCAAGAAAAGAATATAATTTTCGGAGGATATAAATAATGAAAAGATACACAGTAACCGTAAACGGAAAAGTATATGACGTGACCGTCGAAGAAAACGGCGGCGTTTCCGCTCCCGTAGCAACTCAGCCCGCAGTAGCGCCCACCCCTGTTGTCACGGCGGCACCCGCGCCCGCAGCAGCTCCCGCTCAGGCACCCGCCGGCGGAAAAGTCAAGGTCAACGCCCCCATGCCCGGCACAGTACTTAAAATGAACGTCGCGGCAGGACAGACAGTCAAGAAAGGCGACATTCTCTGCGTGCTTGAAGCCATGAAGATGGAAAACGAAATCACAGCTCCCGATTCCGGCACAGTTGCATACGCCATCGCAAAAGGCTCGACCGTAAAAACGGGCGACCTCCTCGTTTCACTCTCCTGAATTTTCAGCCGAAAATGAAAAACGGAGGTGAACTTTCTTGATCGAATTTCTCGAAAAAATATGGGAATCGACGGGTCTTCACCTTTTCCAGGGTAACACAAGTCTTCTCATAAAAACGCTTATAATGTACGTCATCATCGGCGTGCTTGTATATCTCGCGGTCGTAAAGGGCTTTGAGCCTCTGCTCCTTTTGCCGATCGCAACCGGTATGCTTCTTGCAAACATTCCCGGCGCAAACCTTTTCCATTCGGAGCTTTTCATAAGCACCGACCCAAATTTTGAATTTTCAATAACCAATGTCGTAAAGGAAGGCAACCTTATAGACTTTCTTTACCTCGGAGTCAAGCTCGGAATTTACCCTTCGCTGATATTTCTCGGCGTCGGCGCGATGACGGACTTCTCTCCCCTCATTGCCGATCCTAAGCGCCTCTTCATGGGCGGTACGGCACAGCTCGGCGTATTCGCCGCTTTTGCGGGCGCACTTCTTCTCGGATTTACGGATAAAGAAGCGGCGGCTATCGGTATCATCGGCGGAGCCGACGGCCCGACGGCAATCCTTGTAACAAAGATTCTCGCTCCTCACCTGCTCGGCGCAATCGCCATTGCCGCATATTCATATATGGCGCTGATTCCTATGATTCAGCCTCCGATAATGAAGCTGTTGACAACAAAGAAGGAACGCGCTATCAGAATGGAGCAGCTCCGTCCGGTTTCAAAGCTGGAGCTCATCGCATTCCCGATAATCGTTACAATCGTTGTTGCGATAATTCTTCCGGATGCCGCTCCGCTTATAGGCTTCCTTATGTTCGGTAACCTTCTGACGGTTTCCGGCGTTACGGACAGAATTTCAAAAGCCGCTCAGAACGAGCTTATGAACATCGTAACGATTTTCCTCGGCGTTTCCGTCGGTGCGACGGCAAGCGCAGAAAACTTCCTCGCCATCGACACTCTTAAGATAATCGCTCTCGGTCTTTGCGCATTTATGCTTTCAACCATCGGCGGACTTCTCGGAGGCAAGTTCATGTGCTGGATAACTCACGGAAAGATCAATCCGCTTATCGGCGCCGCAGGCGTTTCCGCCGTTCCTATGGCTGCCCGCGTTTCTCAGAAGGTCGGCCAGAGCGAGAACCCCTCCAACTTCCTGCTGATGCACGC
>DHMB01000017.1:8130-11743 GCA_002405565.1 Clostridiales bacterium UBA4653 | reverse complement strand
GTCGCCTTTGCGCCGAAAAAGCTCTTGTATTTATGATTGTCGATCTTGACGTCACCCGCGCAGACAATGAGAACATGCTTTTCGCCGACGGCAAATGCCATCGTCTTCGCTATGCGTCTCGGCTCCGTTCCGACGGCGGCCGCCGCCAGATCAACTGTTGCGGAGGAAACGTCAAATTCCATAATTCTTCCGTCCGCGCCGAACTTTTTGAGATATTCTCTGACTTTTTCAATTGCCATTTTGCTTTTCCTTTCAGAACGTAACCTTGAACAGGTCAAAAAGTATGCCGATCAATGCGCCGGATCCGTAAACCGTGCCGAGAATGGCGAAGTTCGCCTTCATATTTTTGTTGACTCTGAAAAGTATCAGAAGTCCTATTCCCGATCCCGAAAGGAGTCCCGCAAGCATTGATCCCGCGCTTATGACCCCGCTGAGATAAAGCTCTGTTATGACAATCGACGAAGCGCAGTTCGGTATCAGTCCGACAAGAGCGGAGGCAAGCGGCCCGACAGCCACAGGCAGAGACGAGATGAAATCGCCGAGGGCGGTCTCCCCGATATAATATATCGCGACGTTGAGCGCAAATGACACGATAAGTATGAAAACGAGAATTTTCAGCGTGTGAATCAGCGCGGAAACGAATATGTTTCCTTCTTCACAGCCGCAGTGCTCGTCATGACAGAGGGATTCTATGTCTATATCCTTTTCCTTCTTGCCGCAAAGCTTTATGACAAGGTCAACTATAAATCCGACAACAACGCCGAGAAGAATCTTTGTCAGCAGTATTTTGACGACTGTCCATGCGTGAATCTCCCCGCTCGATATTCCCGAAACCATTATCGGCAACATCTCGTCCGAGGTCGAAAGGAACACCGCAACAAGTGTTCCCGCCGTTATTATGTTTTCCGCATAAAGATTTGACATCGACGCAGAAAACCCGCATTGCGGAACGGCTCCGAGTGCGCCGCCGAGCAGCGGCCCCCATTTTCCGGCTTTTTTCATCAGAGCCTCTGTCTGCGCCTTCGCCCTGTGCTCAATGAATTCAAGCAGGAGGTACGTCAGATATAAAAAAGGTATCAGCTTGGCTGCGTCAAGCAGCGTATCAAGCAAAACATCAATCATTTTTTCCTCCGAAAAAGATAATTACCGTGATATATTATCACAAACGGACGTTTTTTTCAATCGAAAAACGCAAAAACCGTTATAAAATCTCAAAATCCCGCCATGTGGCGGGATTCTTCGGTATCCGAAGATGTCTCAGTCGGCAAAACGAACGGTCTTCGCCCATTCGATAAGCTTCGGCTTTCTCGATTCGTATTCTGACTCGTTCACAAAATACTGAACTATCCAGAATGCGTTCGACGACTTATAAAACGTCGTGAAATACGCATATGTTTTTCCGTCGTCGCCTGCATAAGTATAGACCATGTTCGGCACGCCGTCCGTTTCCTCATATGTTGCGCCCGCCATGACGGGATTGTTTTCCCTTGCAAGCTCTGCGTATCCGCGGACGGTATATCCCGAAAGATCTATGTCGCCCGCGATGAAATTTTCTCTCAGCACGAAAACGGCAACGTCGTTTGACGTAAACACCGTGCGTCCTTCGACCTCTTCCTCTTTGAAAAGAGCCGTCAGAGTGATTGTCATTTCTTCATATGAAAAGTCCTTCGGGGTTGCCTTTTTCTTTGAATACGTTACGCCGGAGACGATAACCCAGCCGGCTGTAAGCCCGATGACAAGCGCCGTTATCAGCACAATGAGTCCGCCCTTTTTGCTTTCCTTATGTCTTTTTGCGACTTCCTCATCCGTGCCGCCGTCAAAGCGGAACGCATTTCCCGTCGCAGGATTGAAGGCATTTTTACCCGTGAGGTAAATGTCCTCGCTGCCCTCGGGAATGTTGCGACAGTCATAGCAGTAATCGCGGCTCATTTTATCAACGATAACGAATATCTTCGCCGCATTTTCTTCTATATAAAATGATTTTTCCTCGCCGTTTGCAAGCGTCCCGAGCAGGCGGCACTTTATGCCTGTTATGTCGAGCTCGCCGGCAGAATCCTCTATGTAGACCTTGAGCTTTGCAAGACTTGCAACAAAGCTCTTTTTTCTTTTGATCGTCAGTTTTCTCATCGTTTTTTCCTTTCGTTGAATTGTATTGAATTACTTTGCGATGGGAATTTATTTTGCCCGACGCCCGAAAAACGGGCGTCGGGGTTATGATTTTTTCAGTCAGCGAAGAAAGCCTCAACAGCCTTGTGAGTCATGTAAACGTCCGTCTTTGCAACGACCTCATAGGGAGCGTGCATGGAGATGACGGGAACGCCGATATCAACCGTGTCAACATTGTGCTGAGCGATGAATTTAGCAACAGTACCGCCGCCGCCGACGTCGACCTTGCCGAGCTCTGCCGTCTGCCAGATGACGCCGTTTGCGTCAAAGAGGTTACGTACATAGCCGACATATTCCGCGCTTGCGTCGTTTGAGCCGGACTTACCTCTTGCGCCCGTGAACTTTGTAAGGCATACACCGTGATTGAGGAAGCACGCGTTACGCTTTTCGTTGACCTCGGGGAAGTTCGGATCGAACGCAGCGTTGACGTCAGCCGAGAGACACATCGAATTTCTGCGGACAACAGCGTCGCTTACGCCCGCTGTCTTTGCGAGATCTGCGATTATATCGAAATAAACGGCGCACTGCATGCCCGTGTTGCCCTCGCTTCCGATCTCTTCCTTGTCGGCAAGGACTGTCATTATCGTGTGCTTCGGAGCCTTTACAGCCATAAGAGCCGTGATCGAAGGATAAGCGCAGACTCTGTCGTCGTGACCGTAAGAGCCTATCATTGAGCGGTCAAGACCGATGTCTCTTGCTTTGAACGCGGGAACGCCGCAAAGCTCTGCGGAGAGGAAGTCGGCCTCTGTAATGCCGTATTTTTCGTTCAGTATGCTGATTATATTGAGCTTGACGCCCTCGGAAACGTCTTTTCCGAACGTGCGCGAGCCGGAGAGAAGGTTGAGCTGTTCGCCGCTTATGCCTTCGGCAAGCGACTTTCTCATCTGGTCGCCGGCAAGGTGCGGGAGAAGATCGTTGATATAGAATACGGGGTCGTTTTCGTCCTCGCCTATGCAAATGTCAACCGTTGTTCCGTCAGCCTTTGTAACCGTGCCGTGAAGGGCAAGCGGAATTGTCGTCCACTGATATTTCTTTATTCCGCCGTAGTAATGCGTTTTGAGGAAGCCCATTCCGTCAGCTTCGTAAAGCGGGCGCTGCTTTAAGTCAACTCTCGGAGAGTCGATGTGAGCGGCGGAGAGACGAACGCCCTTGCAGAGACATTCCGAACCGATGACAAACGCCGCAAGGGATTTGCCGTGGTTATTGTAATAATACTTCTCTCCCGCGGAAACCTTCGTGCCGAATTCGTAAGGAACAAAGCCCTCTTTTTCAAGCATTGCGATTGCTTCCTTTACGCATTCGCGCTCCGTTTTGCCGCCGTCAAGAAACTTCTTGTAGTCGTCGCAATAAGCATATGCGTCTGTTATGACGTTTTCGGAAAGCGTCTCGAAAGCGTTCTTCTGCGAATAGAACAGCTTCTCTTTGAGCTGCTGTGCCTGTGTTTTTT
>DHMB01000017.1:0-8019 GCA_002405565.1 Clostridiales bacterium UBA4653 | reverse complement strand
GTTTCGTCCGGACCGTCAAGCTCAATTGATTTCTCATAAAAGCTCCGTATCTTTTCTACGTACCGTTTTGTAGCCGCGTCGGGTATTTTTTCGGGATTGAGGATACCTCCGGGCGAAATGCTTTCGTCCGCAAGCCAGCCCCGCACGGTGCCGATTCCGCCGTGATACGCCGCCGCTATTGTGTTTATTCCGTCGACTCTGTAATCCAGCCAGTGCAGATAATATGCTCCGCACATTATTGCAAATTCCGGGTCAAAGAGCTCGTCCGCGCCCTGCGAAAGCCCCAGATTTGCCGCAACGTCGACTCTGTATGTATCGGCTTTCATCTGCATGAGACCCATCGCGCCGGACGATGAAACAACCATATATCTGAAGCTCGATTCCGTCTCTATGACAGCCATTATGAAGTTATAATCAACCTTGAACTGCGCTCCGTATTTCTTTGCATATTCAAGCGCCTTCTCCCTCGGGATACTGTCGCTCTCGCCGGCTTTGTTTTCGCCGTAGATTTTTTTGTATCTTTCGTAATACGAAAGCACCCGACGGACGTATTTTCTGGTTTCCTTATAAGGAATTTTATCCGGATCAAGCTTGCCGCTCAATGTTGTATACAAGGGATTTGAAAGCCATTTCGTAACGTTTCCGGGGCCTGCATTATATGCCGCAAGCGCCGCAACGTCATCCCCGAAATGCTGTTGCCATCTGGAAAAATAATATACTCCGCAGTTTATGTTCGTCTGCGGGTCGCGCAGAGCAGTATAGACGTTTTTATGGATTTCCTTCCCGCTCTTGTCAAAGCCGAGCGGCACTTTGAGGTCACCCTCGTAGGTAAGCGGCATTATCTGCATAAGCCCGATTGCGCCCGCCTTCGATTCCGCGTCCTTATCAAATCCGCTTTCCGCTTTTATTATAGCAAATATCAGGTTTTCGTCAACCCCGTATTTATAAGAATATTTGCGCACGTATTCAACGTAATCTCTCGGATATTCGGTCTTATCAAAGAATTCCTTCATGTATGACGAGCTGCCGCAGGTCATTATAAAGACAAAAACAAGAAAAAGAGCAAGCAATTCGCAAATGAGCAAGAACAGATTTCTCCGTTTATCCGTCATTCATTCCTCCTTTGCCGACAGACGAAAGAAGCGCCAGAAATGCAGTCCGCAAATCGTCCGCGGTTCCGTTGTTTTCTATTATGTAGTTACATTTTGAAGTGTAAAATTCGTTTTTCGGTTGAAGCTCCATGCGTCTGCGCAGGTTTTCTTCCGTTATCCCGCCGCGCTTCATCGCCCGCTCAAAGCGCAGCTTCTCATCCGCAACAACGCCGACGGTAACATCGCATATGCCGTCAAGTCCGGACTCGAAAAGCAACGGCGCGTCTATGACTATATCCTTTTTCAGCTTTTTCGCCGCGTCGACTCTTTCGTAAACAATTCCGAGTATTATCGGATGAGCTATGCTCTCGATTTTCCTTTTGGCTTCCGTCGACGCAAAAGCAAGCTCCGCAAGCTCTTTTCTCGATATTCTCGCCGTACCGCCCGCCATATCGATGACGCCGTCCCCGAACGCTTCCCGGACAGCCCGGATATATTTCGGCTCTGCGTCAAGCCCTCTCGATATTGCGTCGCAATCGACTATGGCAAAGCCCGCTTCGGAAAAAAGCCGCGAAACCGTGCTCTTTCCGGAGCCTATCGCCCCCGTCAGACCTATTACCATCGTCGCGTCCTCCTTTTCAGATGTTTATAACGCTGTATCCCGCAGCTTTCAGCATGCGGTTGTAAATCGCAAGTCCGATCCCCTTTTCGCCGTCCGAAACGGCATATATCGTTTTGACAGGCATATCGTCAAAACTGCGGAGAGCCGAAAACAGACGCCTTGCGTGCTCCTCCGTGTCTGTCTCACGTCCGAGACGGACTATGTATTTCCCCGTCAGACCTTCCGCCGTTTCGTCCGGACAAAGCACACCGATGTTCTCATCCTCTGCGAGCTTTTCGCGGAGAAATTCCTTTGCCCTTGCATAAAAGCCTTCGCCTTCGCCGCATATAAGGTGCATACTTGCCTGCGGCGCATAATGACGGTATTTCATCCCCGGAGCCTCCGGCTTTTCCCCGTCGGATAGCTTTTCCGTAACCGCCTTGTCAACCGTGACGTGTCCGCAGACCTTTGCGAGCATTTCAAGCGTTATCCCGCCCGGACGAAGCAGCTTTACGCCGTCTCCGTCGGCTTTGACAATCGTCGATTCAAGCCCTATGTCGCTCTCACCGCCGTCGATAATCATATCGATTCTGCCCGTCATCTCGCGGATTACGGTTCCCGCCTCGGTCGGGCTCGGTCTGCCGGATATGTTCGCCGATGGCGCCGCAATCGGCACGCCCGCCAGCTTTATCAGCGTATGAGCCACTCTGTCCCGCGGACATCTGACCGCAACCGTGTCAAGTCCGCCTGTCACTTCCTTCGGGATTATATCCTTTTTCGGCATTATGACGGTTATCGGCCCCGGCATGAAATTCTCCGCTATCTTGCGATAAAAATCGTTTACACAGCAGTATTTTCCGGCGTCCTCCGGCTCCGCTATATGAATTATGAGGGGATTATCCGAGGGCCGCCCCTTTGCCGCATATATCTTTTTTGCCGCCTCTCTGTCAAGAGCGGAGGCGCCCAGACCGTAAACGGTCTCCGTCGGAAAGGCGACAAGCCCTCCGCGGTTTATTGTCTCCGCCGCCTCCGAAAGCTGACCTTCAAGCGGCTTTGAAAAATCGATTCTGACTGTTTTCGTTGTCATTTATTCGTTACTTCCTTTTAATCTTTCGGCTGTCTCGGCGGCGGAAAGCGCGTCAATCAGCCCGTCAAGCCCGCCGTCCATAATGCTGTCTATGGAATAAAGCGTCAGCCCTATTCTGTGATCTGTCACTCTGCCCTGCGGAAAATTGTATGTTCTTATTCTTTCGCTGCGGTCGCCCGTGCCGACCTGGCTCCGTCGCTCGTTCGCTATCGCCGAATCCCGCTTTGTAAGCTCAATGTCGTAAAGCCTTGCGCGGAGCAGCTTCATCGCCTTTTCCCTGTTCTGGAGCTGACTGCGCTCCTCCTGACACTCGACAACAAGCCCGGACGGCTTATGGATTATTCTTATTGCGGATTCGGTCTTGTTTATGTGCTGACCGCCTGCCCCGCTTGATTTGCAGGTCTCGATCTGAAGGTCGGCTGGGTTTATCTCGATTTCAATGTCCTCCGCCTCCGTCAGAACGGCAACGGTTACCGTCGATGTATGAATTCTCCCCTGCGCCTCCGTCTCCGGCACACGCTGAACGCGGTGCACACCCGATTCGTATTTGAAGCGCGAATATGCGCCCGCCCCTTCGACGGAAAACGATATTTCCTTGAAGCCTCCGAGCTCCGTCGGGTTTGATGAGATTATCTCCGTCTTATATCTATGCGCCGCGGCGTACATCGAATACATTCTGTAAAGCGAGCCGGCAAAAAGCGCGGCTTCCTCGCCGCCCGCCCCGCCGCGTATCTCGATTATGACGTTCTTATCGTCGTTCGGGTCTTTTGAAAGCAGAAGCCCGGTCAGCTCCTCCTCGCAACGGCGCAGCGCCTCCTTACTTTCCGAAAGCTCCTCCTGAGCGAGCTTCCTGATTTCCGGGTCGCTTTCCGAAAGCAGTTCCTCCGCCTCGGCAAGCCTGTTTTTCCAGTCCTTATATTCACGGAACTTTTCAACAACAGGCGCCAGCTTTTTCAGCTCCTTCATCGCCTCTTTAAGTCGCGCAGGGTCGGAAATGACCTCGGCGCTCGCAAGCGACGCTTCTATGTCTTTATATTTATTTTCTATCTCGGCGAGCTTATCGAACATTTTTTCCTCCGTACAGAAGTCTGACTCAATTTATTATACTACATATATATTATAAATTCAAGGATATTCCAGGATATTTTGTCGACGCAAAAATGTTACTTTGCGGGTGAGATTTGAGGCTGAAAACACGCGATTTTGCGAGATTTTGCGAGTTTTGACCGTGCTAAATTAAAAAATCCGAAATATTTTTCAAAAAACGCTTGACAAGCCAATAACATAATGATATAATTTCACCGTTGCATAAAAAGCGACGCTTTTTGCGCGCTTAAATTCATTACGGAGGAAAAACAATGTCAACTTACATGGCAAAAAAAGAAACCGTTTCTCGCGGTTGGTATGTAATTGATGCGGCAGGCAAGCCCCTTGGCAAAACAGCCGTTGCCGCTGCAAATCTTCTCAGAGGCAAAACACGTCCCGAATTCACACCCAACGTCGATTGCGGCGAATTCGTTATCGTTGTAAACGCAGAGAAGGCAGTTCTCACAGGTAAGAAACTCGAAAAGAAGTTCTACCGTCACCATTCGGGTTACATCGGCGGACTCAAGGAAGTCTCCTATAAGACCCTTATGGCAACAAAGCCCGAGCTCGCTATGACTCTCGCAGTAAAGGGAATGCTTCCCAAGAATACCCTCGGCGCTACCGCTCTCACACGTCTTAAGGTTTTCAAAGGCGCAGAGCACAATCATCAGGCTCAGCAGCCCAAAGAATTCATCGTTGACTGAGAGAGAAAGGAGAAATAACAATGTATACAAGTGCTAAACCTTATTTCTACGGTACAGGCAGAAGAAAGAAATCCGTTGCACGTGTCCGTCTCTACCCCGGCACAGGCACAGTTACGATCAACGGTCGTGACATAGACGATTACTTCGGTCTCGAAACACTCAAGCTCATCGTAAACCAGCCCTTCGCTGTTACAGGCACACAGGGCAAGTTTGACGTAGTCTGCACAGCAGTGGGCGGCGGTATCTCCGGTCAGGCAGGTGCCATCCGTCACGGTATTTCCAGAGCTCTCCTTCTCGCTGATGATTCTTACAGAACTCTCCTCAAGAAGGAAGGCCTTCTCACTCGTGACCCGAGAATGAAGGAAAGAAAGAAATACGGTCTCAAAGCCGCTCGTCGCGCTTCCCAGTTCTCAAAGAGATAACAAGTTATCTTGCAGAGCAAATTCAAAAGCCCCGATTTTTCGGGGCTTTTCTTTTGTTGACAGGAGCTTCGTTTTTTGATATAATACTTGTGCAAGGTTATGTCCTGACAAAACAAATTTCTCAGAGAAACGGAGGCGCAAGGATGGGATTCTGGATTTATATGTTGTTTATTGCTTCAATAATTCCGCTTTTAATGGTTGGATTCGGCGCATATTTCCGAAAAAATGCTCCGAAAGAAATCAACTCGTTCTTTGGGTACCGGACAAAAAGATCAATGAGAAATCAGGAAACCTGGCAGTATGCCCATAAGCATTGCGGCAAGCTATGGTTTGTTATCGGACTGATTATGCTGCTTTTGTCTTACGCCTTAATGGTTGTTATGCTATTGACATTGAACAGAGACACCTCAACGGTCGGCACTTACGGCGGCATTATCTGCGGAGTACAATTAGCCGTCCTGATTGTATCGTGCTTTCCCACCGAGCTCGCTTTGAAAAAGAAATTTGATACAGAAAAATAAAAATCAATTATACAAACAGCCGCGCCGGGCGCGGCTCTTTTATTTCAATAAAACAAAAGCCTTGACTATTCCCTTCTTTTGAGTTATACTGACAGAGTAGGTGCAGGGCCGAAAGGAGAAACAGTGATGATAGAAATAAGAGAGGTCGTAGGAAAGAAGGCGCTTCGGAAGTTTATAGACTTTCCTCTTTCGCTTTATAAGGACTGCCCGTATTTCACGCCGTATATTTATGAAGACGAGCTCGCAAATCTCACGCCGGGCAAAAATCCCGCCTCGTCATATTGTGACTTCAAGCTGATGATGGCATATAAGGACGGCAAGCCTGTCGGCAGGATATGCGCAATAATCAGTCATTTTGCAAACAGAAAATACGGTCAGAAGCGTGTACGCTTCAACCGGATTGATATGATAGACGATATAGAGGTCACAAAGGCTCTGATCGGCGCTGTTGAAGAATTCGGCAAGGAAAACGGCATGGACGAGATCTGCGGCCCGCTCGGATACAGCGATCAGGACAAGGAAGGCTTGCTTACATACGGTTTTTACCGCAAGAATATGTTTGCAACGTTTTATACCTACCCATATTATGTCGATCATCTCCGTGCGCTCGGCTTCGTTGAAGACGCCGTATGGACAGAATATCAGATACCGACTCCGAAGGTTATAGACCCGACCGTCGCGAGAATTGCGGAGCACGCAAGAAATCTTTATCATCTCAAAGTTGTCAAGCTGACGCGCAAAAGTCAGCTCAAGCCTTATATTTATAAGGTTCTCGAAATGACAAACAAATGCTATGCAAACCTTTATGAATACGTTCCGATAGACAAAGACCAGATGACGCACCTTGCGGCACAGTACGTTCCCCTGCTCGACATCCGTTTCGTCCAGCTCATTGAAAACGAAGCAGGCGAGCTTGTCGGCTACGGACTTATGATTCCGACACCCGTCAACGCCCTGAAAAAGTGCAACGGTCACCTTTTCCCGCTCGGCTGGATACCTTTTCTGCACGATCTCAAACACTCAAAATCGCTCGATATGCTCCTCATCTCCGTCGATCCGGATTACAGAAGAAAAGGCGTTGCGGCGCTGATTCTCGAAGCGTCAAACAAGAGCTGTCTTGAAAACGGCATTGAGTATGCCGAGACTGGCCCCATGCTGACGACAAACCTTGAAATCCAGTCGCTCTGGAGCAGATTTGAAAAAACTCATCATAAGACCCGCGCTTGTTTCCTCAAAAATATAGGAGAATAAATTAAAAGGGACTGAAAATTCAGTCCCTTTTTGTTTTACGCCGCAGAGGCGCCTTTTTTTATTTTCTTTGCAAAATGAATTATCAGTCCGATGATAAGTCCCAAAACCGCAGGACAAACCCAGCCGAGACCGAGCTCTGCAAGCGGCAAAAATCCGCCGACTTTGATTATTGCGGCGCACACCTTTGTTTCCGGCAGTCCGAGCGGCAGAGACTTTACAAAGTCAAACAGCGCGGCGACGAACGTAAACGCCGTAACCGAAACGTAAACCGCTCTGTCGTTTGAATAGAGCTTTCCGAAAAGCGCAAGAAGGATGAGCGTCATCGCGAGAGGATACAAAAGCATAAGCACGGGCAACGACCAGCCGATTATCGCGCTGAGTCCGACTGTTGAAATAAGGAACGAAACGGCGCAAAAGCCGATCGCCCAGAATTTATATTTCGGCCCCTTCGGGAACATTTCGCAAAACGTCTCCCCGCAACTCGTTATAAGCCCGACAGCCGTTTTCAGGCATGCAAGGGTCACCGTAACGGCAAGAATTACTCCGCCGACTCCGCCGAAATAATGCGTCGCTATTACATAAAGCGCCTCGCCGCCGTCGGAAGCGATCGGATATATCGCCCTGCTCTGCGCGCCGATTATCGCAAGCGCGGCATATATCAGCGCCATAATCGCGCAACCGAAAATGCCGGACGTGACGGTATTCCCAGCAATCGCCGAAGGCTCCTTTACTCCGAGTCCTTTTATCGCGTTTACAACAACTATTCCGAACGCAAGGCTTGCAAGCGCGTCCATGGTGTTGTAACCGTCAAGGAAGCCCTGGAAAAATGAATTGTTTACATATGCGTTCTCCGGCACTATATCAGAAACCGAACCTATCGGTTTTACGAGCGCCGTAACGGCGAGCAACGCAAGGCTGATGAGAAACAGCGGAGTGAGTATCTTTCCGACCCACGTAAGTATTTTTCCCGGTCGGAGCGAGAACCAGAGCACCGCCGCAAAAAACGCAAGCGAAAAGACCCATATAAGCCATTTTGCCGTTCCGTCATTTTTGAGGAGCGGCTTTATACCGACGGAAAACGACGTCGACGCACAGCGCGGTATCGCAAAAAACGGCCCGATTGAGAGGTAAAGCGCACAGGTGAAAAACACTCCGTACTTTTTTCCGACTCTGCCGCTGAGCTCAAGCAGTCCGTCGCTACGGCTCATGCCGAGCGAAGCCACGCCGAGAAGCGGAATTCCGACGCCGGTTATCAG
>DHMB01000148.1 GCA_002405565.1 Clostridiales bacterium UBA4653 | reverse complement strand
CCTTCATAACGTATGTCGGACGATACGGGAACTTGCCTATATCGCTTATGGATGTAACACCACTCATAACAAGGATCGTGTCAAATTCGCTTTCGATTCCGGAGATTATGTCCGTATCCATTCTGTCGCCGATGATGACCGTTTCGGAACGGTGCGTACCGAGCTTTTTGAGCGCATGGCGCATGATAAGCGGGTTCGGCTTTCCGATGAAATATGCTTTTTTGCCCGTCGCCATTTCAATCGGCGAGATGAGCGCACGGCAGGCGGGAATTATCCCGTTTTCGCCCGGAGCCGTCATATCGGAGTTCGTGCCTATCAGCTTTGCACCGTCGAGCACGAGCTGAACGGCATGCTCTATTTTTTCATAGTTGAGCGATCTTGTTTCGCCGAAAACGACGTAATCTGGGTTGTAATCATTCATGCTGAGTCCTGCGTCATAAAGCGCGTTGACAAGTCCCGGCTCGCCTATCGCATAAACGCTGCAACCGGGCTTCTGACTTGAAAGGAATGACGCCGTGGCAAGCGCACTCGTGTAAAAATGATCTTCGCTCACATCAAGTCCCATTCTTTTGAGCTTCTGCGAAAGCTCTCTCGGCGAGCGCTCGCTGCTGTTTGTGAGGAAGAGAAATTGTTTATCGTTTTTGTAAAGCCAGTCAACAAATTCGTGAACGTCCGGAAGGAGACGGTTACCATGATAAATGACGCCGTCCATATCGCATATAAAGGCTTTTTTGTTTTTGATTTCTTCAATCGACTGTGACATATTTTTTCGTCCTTTCATACTTACTGAAAACAATATATCACACATTTTTTTCATTGTCAATACAAAGAAAAAACGCGCCTGCGAAGGTGCGTTTTTTCTTTTTTATCGGCTTATTTTATTTCAAGCTTTCTCTGTGCCGGAACGTTCTTTTCCTTCTTCGGCATGGTCAGCTTGAGAACACCGTTTTCGTATGCAGCCGAGATCTTGTCGGTATCGACATCGGAGATGTCAAAGCTCCTTGCAAACGAACCGTAGCTTCTTTCGCAACGGATGTATCTGCCCTTCTTATCCTTCTCCTCTGTCTCGTTCTTTCTCTCCGCCTTTATTGTGAGATAGTTGTTTTCAAGTCCGACCTCAATATCCTCTTTCTTGAATCCGGGAAGATCCGCTTCGAGAAGATATTCATCGCCGTTATCCTTTATATCCGTCTTAAAAGAGGATATTCTGTCCGTACCGAAAAAGTGTTTTTCAAAGCTTTCAATGTCTTTGAAAGGGTCATAATTTCCCATTCTGTTATTTGAAATAAAAGGTATCAGTTCAAGCATAATAATTCCTCCTTCTTGCTGTTCTGATTTGTTATACGCTGTTTTTCTTTCAGCGTAATCATAGTATCACACAAGGAGAAAAAGTTATAGCGTTTTTTGTTAACAAATTGTAAAAAGATTAGCACTTAATATTCGAGAGTGCTAAAATCGGATGCGTTTCAAAAGAATATTGCGTTTTTGATGGACATTTAAGACAATCATTTCGCAATCATCTAGACAACATTGCTGATTTTTTCGTTTTTGCAGAGCGCGATAAACTTCTCCGTCCCGATGGACAGAATATCATCGTCAAAGTCAAAATACGGGCTGTGAAGCGGCGGAGTCTCCCCTGTTCCGAGAAGCATATAGAGTGCCCGCGCGCCGCAGAAACCGTAAACGGAGAAATCGTCCGCGCAAAGCAATGGCTCAGAAAGCCCCCCGCACCCCGAAAGGCGGAAAAGCTCGTCGTCATTTATGACGGGCGGCGCATATTCCGTCATCTTGTAAGTCCCTCCGCAGTTTTCAGTTGTCGAGAGCAGACTTTCGCATTTCTCCCTCTCCGCCTGCGAAAAATACCTCGCCGTTCCGAAAAGCTCCGCCGAAAGCGGCGTGACGTTTCCCGCCGTTCCGCATGTCATTTTCCCGAAGCGAAGGAAAATATTATTTTCTGCCGCCGTTTTTACGCCCAGATAAAACCTCGCCGCTTTTTCGATCGCGTCCGAATAGCGAGGCTCCGCAATATGCACGGCGTCACCCGGAAAAGTCGCTTTGATCTCGGACGAGCCCGCGCATATCGCCCCCGCACAGGAGAAAAGTTTCCCCTTTTCAAGCCCGGGTAGCAGATGTATGGCAAACGCTCTGTCCGGTTTGAGACGTTTATACTCCTCCGATAAGACGATTGTTTCCACCCCGCCGCGCTTCTCCTCCGCGGGCTGAAAAACGCACATAACGTTGCATAAAGCACCCTCCGAAAACACCCTCTCCGCAAATTCAAGCAACATCGCCATATGACCGTCGTGACCGCAAGCGTGCATAAAGCCTTCGTTTTCAGAAGCAAATTCAAGCCCTGTCCTCTCCTGCACGGGCAAAGCGTCCATCTCCGCCCTAAAAGCGGAAGTTGTGCTTTTTCCGAAGTCAAAGTAAGCGATAACGCCCGTTTCGCCAATCTCATAAATCTCACAGCCGAGAGGTTTCAGCGTATTCAATATGTATTTTTTCGTTTTGAATTCGCAAAAGCCTTCCTCGGCAAGGCGGTGCAACGCTCGTCTGTGTTCTTTTGCCGTCATCTCAGGTCACCGTTTATATCCGCTTTTGCGAAGTCCGGTGTTTTTTTGCCGATTACCCTCGCCGGAACGCCGACCGCAATTGCAAAAGGCGGAACATCGCGGGTAACTACGGCTCCCGCTCCTACAACCGCATTCTCCCCGACAGTCACCCCTTCGAGTATTACCGCCCCCGCC
>DHMB01000042.1 GCA_002405565.1 Clostridiales bacterium UBA4653 | reverse complement strand
GATAAGCGCATCATACTCTTCGTTATAATAGCCTGTTACGTGCGTTTCGTTTACGTAATATCTTTCAACGCCCTTTGATTCATCGAAATCCTTGCTTGTCGAGTCAACAAGTCTGACCTTGCCGGAGAACGATTTTGCGAAGGGAGCGAGCATTGCAAACGAATATGCGGAGAGCGCCTGAACGTCAAGACCGAGAACGTCATAATCGCCGGACTTATAAATCTGCTCGTATTCCGTTGCGTTGACGCCCTTTATGACAACGGAGAAGCCGAGCGCTTCCCATGCTTCCTTTGCATAGGTTGCGACGGTCTTTTCCTTGCTCATATAACCCATCTGCGCGGACTGATAGCTGTCGTTTGTATAGTCCGTGAGATAATAGAGGTAGAGCTCGTCATATATTGCGGGATTGATGCCTGCCTCGTCAAGAATTGCCTTTGCCTCGTCTATCGAAGCGGAAGAGGAGAGAATATCTCCGCCGTTCTTACGGAACGACGTGCCCTTCTTCGTATCGAATATCTTGGAAGGAACAAGACCCGTTGCGGCTTTGACACCGCCGCCGACGGCTTCTGCAATGGCGTTTCTGTCAAGCGCGATTGAAAGCGCATAACGGACTGCCTGATTTGAAAGAGCCTTGTTTGACGTGTTGAAATAGAAGGAATATGTGGACGCGAGCTCCGTTGTCTTTGTCTTTCCGAAGTCGCTTGCAACGCTTCCCGTCAGACCCGAGACGAAGAAATATTCTTCGTTTCTGTATCTTGTGACAACGTCAACCGCTTCATCATCCTTTGACGAGACGATATTGAGGTCGAGCGGGTCGGAGAAGTGAACATAGATTCTGTAAGGAGTTACGCTCTTGTCCAGCGCCTCGGAGCTGAGTTCGTTGTTTCTGTAATAATATTTTGAACGTTCGAGGAGAAGGGTTTCGCCTTCGTCGCCTGTGAACTTTCTTGCTCTGAACGGGCCGTTTGTCGAAAGGTCTGTCGACGAACGGGACCATGTCTCCTCATAGAGGGAAATCTTGTTCTCACGAAGAGGAACGAGAGCGGGACTTGCAAGGTTATAAAGGAATTCGTCCGTATCCGCGCCTTCCTCAAATCTGACTTCGAGAATGTTTTTCGATATAGCATAGAGACCGATATCGTCGATACCTATCTCGCCGAGCTTTGCCTGTCTTGCGCCCTTTATCGGATAAAGCATTACAGCCGCCTCGGAGGAGAATGCAGGGTCGAGAATACGTTTCCATGCATAGACAACGTCATGCGACTGAACGAGAGAGCTGTCGCTCCAGTATGTCGTGTTGAGCCATATCTTGAGCACCTTCTCGCCTGTCTTGTTGTCCGTATAGAATTCGTACTTCTTTGCGAGCGCCTTTTCGAGCTTGCCCTTTTCGTTTATTCTCATGAGACCTTCAAAGAGAAGATTGAGAACGCGCACGAGCGACTCATCCGTATAAGCCGTTGCGGGGTCAAGATTTATCGGCTTTGTGCCGAGATACATATCGAGCACCGCACCGTATTTATCGGGGTCTTTTATTTTTGTGCAGCCCGCAAACACCGCCAGAAGCATCGTGAGGGCGAGAAGCGCAGAAATGATCTTTTTCATTTTTCAGTTTCCTCCGAACCGATTGAGAATTGTAAATATAAACCGACAGAAAACCAGTTTATAAATGTACTTATACATTATACCATCAAAAATACAATAAATCAAATTTATTTTTTGTAATTAAAAAGATTTATGCAAATTACCGATTTTCAGCCGTCCGCATTGTGTGATGTTCACAAATAAAACCGCCGTTATTGCTCCGGCGAAAACGCCCGGAGGCAGTCTGCCGATGTGCGGCGGCAAGCATCCATGCCTTTCGGAGAGAAAGCCGAATTTTTCTCCCCGATAGTGCAGAGAAGGAAAAATACAAAAAATATGCGAAAAAACTTTCGTTTTTTTACATTTTTCATTCAATTTCCTGTTGCAAGAGAGGGAAAAAGATAGTATAATATAAGTTATGATAAAATGGGTTAGCTGTTGTTAACCGAAAAATATTTAAGGAAAACGAGTTATGACAGAAATAAAGAAACTGATTTCCGCCGCCGTTGCCGAAGCCGAAGGGCTCTCCGCCTCCGATATTGAGGCGATGCTCGAATATCCGCCCGACAGCGCGATGGGCGATGTTGCGCTCCCGTGCTTCAAGCTGAGCAAGGTTCTGCACAAAAGCCCAGTTATGATAGCTTCCGAGCTTAAAGAGAAGCTCGCTCTGCCCGAAATCGGCAGAATTGATTCCGTCGGCGGTTATCTTAATTTTTATGTCTCCCCGAATTATTATGCGGAGAGACTCATCCCCGAAATTCTTTCCGAAAAAGGGGAATACGGCAAGAGCACTATGGGCGCGGGAAAGACCGTCGTTCTGGATTATTCCGCCCCGAACATCTGCAAGCCCTTCCATATAGGTCACTTTGCGTCGACTGTTATCGGTCATTCGCTGAAAAAGCTGCACGAATTCTGCGGCTATAAATGCGTCGGCATAAACCACCTCGGCGACTGGGGAACGCAGTTCGGCAAGCAAATAACGGCATATAAGCTCTGGGGCGACAGGGAGACCGTCGAAAAGCTCGGAGTTGACGAACTTGTCCGCCTTTATGTGAAATTCCATGAGGAAGCCGAAAAGGATCCCGCTCTCAACGACCGCGCCCGCGCGGAATTTGCAAAGCTGGAGGAGGGCGACCCCGAAAACACGGAGCTCTGGAAATGGTTTGTCAAGATCTCGCTTGACGAATGTAACAAGACTTATAAGCGTCTCGGCATCGATTTTGACAGCTACGCCGGCGAATCGTTCTATACGGACAAAATGCAGGAGCAGGTCGATCTTCTCAGAGAAAAGGGACTTCTGAAAATAGACAACGGAGCGTCGATCGTCGACCTCTCCGAATACAATATGCCCCCCTGTCTCATTCTCAAATCGGACGGCTCGACTCTTTATCCGACGCGTGATATCGCCGCCGCGGTATACAGAGCCAGAACGTATCATTTCGATAAATGTATTTACGTCACGGCTTATCAGCAGTGCCTGCATTTCAAGCAGTGGTTCAAGGTCGTTGAGCTTATGGGCTACGACTTTGCGGATAAGCTCGTTCACGTGCCTTACGGAATGGTCAGCATTGACGGCGCAAAGCTCGCAACGAGAACGGGCAACGTCATCCTCATCCGCGATCTGCTTTCGGCAGCCGTGGACAAAGTTACGGACGTCATAAACGAGAAAAATCCCACTCTCGAAAACAAGGAGCAGACAGCGGAGGCTGTCGGCATAGGCGCGGTTATCTTCCATTACCTGCTCAACAACAGAATAAAGGACGTAAACTTCGTTATGGAGGACGCGCTTTCCTTTGACGGAAATACGGGCCCCTATGCACAGTACACATATGCGCGCACCTGCTCGATACTCGAAAAGGCGGGCGAAGTCACAATAGACGGTATCAGAATAACCGAGCCGGCAGAAGCGGCACTTTGCAAGGTGCTTTCGCAGTTCGGAGAAGCCGTGCTTTCGGCTGTTGCGGATTACGAGCCGTCGGATGTCACAAGATATATTCTTGACGTCTGCACGGCGTTCAACCGCTTCTATCACGACTGTCCCATCCTTTCCGCCGTAGACGAAACGGCGAGAAAATCAAGAGTTGCGCTCACACAGGCAACAAATTACGTTCTCGGCAGTGCGCTCCCGCTCATCTGCCTCAAAACACCCGAAAAAATTTAACCTTAAAAGGAGAGAAATACAATGTCAGGTCACAGCAAATGGAAAAATATAATGCATAAGAAGGAAAAGACCGACGCCCAGAGAGCCAAAGTCTTCACAAAGATCGGCAAGGAGATTGCAATCGCCGTAAAAGAGGCGGGCGCAGATCCCGTATCGAACACGAAGCTCCGCGACCTCATCTCGAAGGCAAAATCGCTCAACGTCCCGAACGACAATATTGAACGCACGATAAAGAAGGCTTCGGGCAGCGACGCCGTCACATATGAAGAGATTGTTTACGAAGGTTACGGCCCCTGCGGAGTTGCCGTCATAGTCGAAACGGCAACCGATTCAAAGAACCGCACGGCGGGCAACGTCCGTCACTATTTTGACAAGTTCGGCGGAAACCTCGGCCAGAGCGGCTGCGTCGGATTTATGTTTGCGTCAAAGGGTGTGCTTGACGTTTCCGCTGTCGATGAATACGGCGACAAGGTCGTTGACGGCGACAAGCTGATGGAGGACGCTCTCGAAGCAGGTGCGGAGGACTTCTCCGAGGACGGCGATATCTACGAGATAACGACAGAGCCCGACGATTTTGACGCTGTCAAGACGGATCTTGAAGCAAAGGGCTATACGTTCGTTTCCGCAGAGATCGAAAAGGTTCCCTCAACATACGTAACGCTGACAAACGAAGACGACATAAAGCATATGGAGCTTCTCCTCGAACATCTTGAAGAGGACGAGGACATCGTCAACATATGGCACAACTGGGACGAACAATAATATAATAATAGCAAAGGACACATAAAGGCCGCCGGGTGGCGGAGGAAGGGCAAACCCAATGATAACAGATACAAAATACACAGAAGGCTTCCGCAGTATGTTCAGGGAATACGACATACGCGGACAGGTTTCGGATGACCAGCTTTGTCCGGCAAACGTATATAAAATAGTAAAGGCTTATTCAAAATATCTTCGTCGCAGAAATATGCTTCGGGCAGTTGTCGGTTATGACAACCGCTCCTGCTCCCCCGCATTTGCTGAGGCGGCTGTCAAAGCGCTGAGAGAAGAAGGAATCGATGTTTTCTTCATCGGACTGACTCTCTCCCCCGCCGCATATTTTGCGCAGTATTATCTCAAATGCGAAGGACTCGTTATGATAACGGCGAGCCACAATCCGGACGGTTGGTCGGGCTTCAAGCTCGCCTGCGGTTATTCAAAGACACTTGAACCGGACGATATAAAAGAGGTTTATTCTCTTCTCGATACGCCCGATACGCAGTGCGACGAGGGCAAATATGAGGAGGTTGACGTCCGCGACGCTTATATCGACGCTATCGTTTCCCGTATCCATATGGGCAAAAAGAAGCTGCGCGTCGTCCTTGACGCGGCAAACGGCGGAGCCGGACTTTTCGTTTATGAAATCTTCCAGCGCCTCGGTTGCACAACCTTCCAGCTCAACTGCGACCCCGATACAAGCTATCCGCATTATTTCCCGAACCCCTCTGACCTGAAGGGCAGAGCAAGACTGCGCGAGATGGTTCTTCATCCTTATATTCACGCAGACATCGGGCTTTCCTTTGACGGCGACGGAGACAGAATCGGCGTTATAGACGAAAAAGGCGGCAACATCTGGAGCGATACTCTCCTTGCGCTTCTCGCAAAGCAGCTTCTCGAAAAGAAGCCCGGCGCGACGGTCGTTTTCGACGTAAAATGCTCGCAGACGCTTATCGACGTAATTGAAAAATACGGCGGCAAGCCGCTTATGTGGAAAACTGGACACTCATATATCAAGTCCAAGCTCCACGAAACTGGCGCAGAGCTTGCAGGCGAGAGAAGCGGACATATTTTCGTCGCGGGAGACGAATGGTACGGCTTTGACGACGCGTCGTTCGTTGCGGCAAAGCTCGTTGAATATCTCTCTCATCAGGACGAGACTGTTTCGGAGATAATCGAAGCGTTCCCGCATTATGTTACATCGCCTGAAATCAAGGCTCATTGCGGCGACGCCGTCAAATACGGTATCGTTGACGAAATAACAAAGAAGCTCAAAGCCGCATATCCGGGCAAGGTCTGCGATATAAACGGCGCAAGAGTCAAGTTTGAGCACGGCTGGGGACTTATCCGCGCCTCCTCAAACCTTCCCGAGCTCGTCCTCATTTTTGAGGCGGACACAAAGGAAAATATGCTTGCGATACGCGAAATTTTCAAGTCATATACCCGCGCTTATCCGGAAATATCGGATAAATGGGATAACGACGTTGACGCTATGTAAAATATCATAAAAAAGCCGCCCTTCGGGGCGGCTTTTTTGAGTTAAGAGAGAAGAGAGAAAAGTGGAAAGTTGTACAATAAAAATGG
>DHMB01000159.1:4477-12935 GCA_002405565.1 Clostridiales bacterium UBA4653 | reverse complement strand
GCCCAACGGGGATTGCCGGATTTCTTTGCGATAACGTCAACAACGTCTTCATTGAGACCGAGGTTGAGGATTGTGTCCATCATGCCGGGCATCGATGCTCTTGCGCCGGAACGAACGGAAACGAGAAGGGGATTTTCATGATCGCCGAACTTCTTGCCGGTGATCTCTTCCATCTTTTCGATATAGCTCATTATTTCAGCTTCGATGGAAGGATTGATTTTCTTGCCGTCTTCATAATACTGTGTGCAGGCTTCTGTCGAGATTGTGAAGCCCTGAGGAACGGGAAGACCGATGTTTGTCATTTCCGCAAGGTTTGCGCCCTTGCCGCCGAGAAGCTCACGCATGTTTGCGTTGCCTTCGCTGAACAGGTAACAATATTTTTTTGCTGCCATTTTGTGAAATTCCTCCACTTTTTATTTATTAAAGTTTTGCTAACTTTATTCGATTAGATATTATATCACAACCAAAACGCAATATCCATAGTTTTTTCAAAAATTTTTCCGAAAAAGATTTATTTTCCGAATATTTATCTTAAAATCGACTGTATGCACTTGAAAAACGGATATATTTTGTGTAAAATGTACCTTGCAAAGCCTGACCTAAACCGAAGCGGAGGAAAATATGAGCATACTTACGGGCGGCGCATACAACGCCGTCATCGAAAACGCCGTGAAAAGCGAGACCGGAGCGGATTTCCGCATAGTCGATATAAAAGAAAGCAAAACCGGAGCGATGCACCCGGCGGCAAGGTTCATCGGCGAAAAATTCGATGTTTTCGTCAAAGCCGGACAAAACCCGTTCTCGCCGGAGCAGTTCAGAGCCGAGGCGAAGGAGCTTGCATATATAAAATCGCACACCGACATAAAGACCCCGGAGGTCTACGGCGTTGCGCAGAGCGGAGATACCGTTCTGCTCATAATGGAAGCGGCAAAGGACGTAAAGCCAGAAACGGACGCCGATTTTGCCGCGCTCGGACGCGGGCTCGCGCAGTTGCACTCCGTAAAGAGCGACCGTTGCGGCTTTGATTTCACAACATACCTCGGAATATTCCGTCAGGACAATACGCGCGAGAAAAGCTGGGCAGAGTTCTTCGGTCGGCACCGCCTGCTCGACACAATGAAATATGCAGTCGACAAGGGCAGAATCGACGCAGAGCATATAAAGCTCGTCGAAAGACTTGTCGAAAAGCTGCCGTCGATATGTCCCGCTCAGAGCGACTTTTCCCTGCTCCACGGCGACCCATGGCTCGGAAATCTTATGTTTGACGGAAAAAACCTTGTCCTCATCGACCCCGCCCTCTATTACGGCAACAGGGAGATCGACCTGACAACCGTCAACTTCTTCTGCCCCGTGCCGCAGGCGTTCTTTGACGCATATAACGAAGTCTATCCGATAGAAAACGGATTTTCCGACCGCGCCGACCTCTGGAAGCTGAATCAGTGGCTCGGGCACGTTGCGCTCTTCGGCGAGAAGTACCTTATAAAAATAAAGGAAGCAGCCGATAAATATCTTTAATTTCAAGGAGCTTATATGTCGATATTCGACCTTTTCAAAAAAATAGAAACAACAGCGGTCTCCGGCCCCCCGACGTTCATCGTCGTCGGGCTCGGAAATCCCGGCAAAAAATATGATAACACCCGCCATAACGCAGGCTTCCGCGCGATAGACTATATCGCCGCGAAGCTCGGCGCAAAAATCGACCGGGCAAAATTTGATTCGCTCGTCGGCGAATGTGAAATCGGCGGGGCGAAGGTGCTTTTAATGAAGCCGCAGACTCTTATGAACGCCTCCGGAACGGCTGTGTCCGCCGCGGCGGATTTCTATAAGACAGACCCCGACCATATAATAATTTTGAGCGACGACATCTCCCTTGAGCCTGGGCACATCCGCATACGCAGAGAAGGCAGCGCCGGCGGTCACAACGGGCTGAAAAGCATAAACAAATGGCTCGGAACGGAGAAATATCCCCGAGTGAAAATAGGCGTCGGAAAAAAGCCGTCGCCCGAATACGACCTTGCGGACTGGGTTCTCGGAACTCTGCCGGACGGCGACATGAAGCTGACGGAAGGTCGCAGGGACGACATTTTTGACGCTGTGCGCCTGATAATATCGGGCGAGACCGAAAAGGCGATGAACCTTTACAACAGAACGGAGAAATAAAATGAATATACTTTCAAGCCGTATCCGCGCGGAGCGTGAATATGGGCAACTGCTTGAAAACCTGCGGGGTCAGCTACGGATAGAAAATCGGGCGCCCGCAATGGTGACGGGACTTTGCGAGGGGGCGGAAAACGCTTTCCTCGCCGCTTTGGTTTCCGAAAAAATAACTTCCTCGCCCGCTCTTATCGTAGCGCACGACGAGAAAACCGCCGCCTCGATAAACGCTTTTCTTTCGGGCGTGGGACTTAGGTCTATGGTGTACCCTGTCAGAGATCCCGTGCTTTATAACATCGTCTCCTCGCACGATACCGAGCACGAGCGGATTGCCGTGCTGACCGCACTTTCCGAGGACGAGGTCGACGCGGTGGTAACGGTGCCGGACGCGGCGATACAATATACGATACCGAGGGGACGTCTCGAAAAGGCAACGATGACAATTTCCGAAGGCGAAACGCACGACATCTCCGCCCTCTCCTCATTTCTTGTTTCCGCAGGATACGTAAGAGAGAGCCTTGTCGATGGCAAAGGACAGTTTTCCGTCCGCGGCGGAATTCTGGACGTGTTCCCTCCCCAGCTCTCCTCCCCCGTCAGGATTGAATTTTTCGGGGACGACATCGATTCCGTCTATTCCTTTGATATAATGACGCAGCGCCGCGTCGCCGACGTAAAAAAAGTAACCCTGACCTGTGCGCGCGAAATTCTGACGGACGAAAAAGCAAGGGCAAAAATGTCCGCCGCAATATCCGCCCAGCTGAAAAAGACGATAACCGCCGAGGCGAGAGAATCGCTCATGCACGAAAAGGACGCCGTAGAAAACGGCCTTGAACTCCCCTTCGCGGATAAATATATCTCCCTCGTCTATCCCGAATGTGCAGCCCTCATCGACTGGTTCTGCGAGGATACGCTCGTCGTTATGACGGAGTCCTCATCGGTTGAGGAGAGACTGAAAGCCTACGCCTGGCATTACGAGGAGACGATAAAGGAGCTTATCTCCTCCGGCATTATGATCTCAAAATACAGCGCGTTTTCCGAGGACGCAGAGGATTTTTATGCCTTCGTCGGCAGGAATCCCTCGGTGCTGATAAACAGCTTCATCTCGCAATACAGAGACAGAATCTCCGGAATTTATTCCTTTGAGAGCCGCAAGACCGCCTCGCCCACGGGAAATTACGGCGCTCTCGTCGAGGACGTCACCTCCTATGTGACGGCGGGAGAATCGATACTCATCCTCTGCGAAAACGAGGTTGAAATAAACAATCTCGTAAAGCTGATGGGCGAAAGCAACATAAGCGCGGCGTCCGCTCCCGATTTTACGAAAATAACCGATATCCCGCGCAGGTGCGTATATATAAGCTGTTTTGACGCGGAGGGCTTCGAGCTTATCCGCTCCGGCTTTGCCTGCATTTCCCTGCGCGAAAATCAAAGTCTTGCAAAGCGCAAGCTCGCGATAAGAAAGCTGCGCAATGCAAAATCCGCGCGCTCGGCAAAGGAAAAAATCCTCTCTTATGCGGATCTTGAAGTCGGAGATTACGTCGTCCACGTGACGCACGGAATCGGGCGATATATGGGGCTTGAAAGCATACGCAATTACGACGGCGTCTGCCGCGACCATATGAAAATCCAGTATGCGGGAACTGACGTGCTCTATGTCCCCTGCGAGCAGATCGACCTTGTTTCAAAATACATCGGCGCAAGAGCGGATGACGGAATGCTTCATCTTTCAAAGCTCGGCGGAACGGAATGGGCAAGGGCAAAATCACGCGTCAAGGCGGAAGTCAAGGAGATGGCAAAGGAGCTTATAGAGCTGTATGCCGAAAGGCTCCGCCGCCCCGGTTACGCCTTCCCGGCAGACGGAGAAATGCAGAGGGAATTTGAATCGACCTTTGAATATGACGAGACGGACGGTCAGCTTGCCGCCGCCGAGGACATAAAAAAGGATATGGAACGTTCCGTCCCCATGGACAGACTTCTCTGCGGCGACGTCGGCTTCGGAAAAACCGAGGTTGCCCTCCGCGCGGCGTTCAAGGCGGTCGAAGCGGGAAAGCAGGTTGCAATTCTCGTCCCGACGACAATCCTCGCAATGCAACATTATCAGACAGCCGTTTCAAGAATGAGAGCTTTTCCGATAAAGATTTCGCTCATGTCCCGCTTCCGCACGGCAAAGGAGCAGGAGGCGACGCTCCGCGCGCTCAAAAGGGGCGACGTCGATATAATAATCGGTACGCACAGGCTGCTGTCGTCGGACGTGCAGTTCAAGGATCTCGGACTGCTGATAGTCGATGAAGAACAGCGCTTCGGCGTTGCACACAAAGAAAAGCTCAAACAGTTTTCAAAGAACGTCGACGTTCTGACGCTGACGGCAACCCCGATTCCGAGAACGCTGAACATGGCGATGAGCTCGATACGCGATATGTCCGTTCTCGACGAGGCGCCGAGCGACAGGCTCCCCGTCCAGACCTATGTTCTGGAGCACGACGACATCGTAATAAACGAGGCGATACGCAGAGAGTTGCGCCGCGGCGGGCAGGTGTTCTATCTGCACAACAGAGTTGACACAATCGTCCAGAAGGCGATGAAGCTGCGCAAGGAATTTCCGGACGCCGTCATCGAAGTGGCGCACGGACAGATGGAAAAAGAAGAGCTCTCCGCCATATGGCAGGGGATGGTCTCGGGCGAGATTGACATTCTCGTCTGCACGACGATAATCGAAACGGGAGTCGACGTTCCGAACGCAAACACGCTGATAATCGAAAATGCGGACAAAATGGGGCTTTCACAGCTCCATCAGATACGCGGACGGGTCGGCAGAAGCTCCCGCAGGGCTTACGCCTATTTCACCTATCCCCGCTCAAAATCCCTTTCGGAAATCGCAACGAAGCGCCTTCAGGCAATCCGCGACTTTACGGAGTTCGGCTCCGGCTTCAAGATTGCCCTGCGCGACCTTGAAATCCGCGGCGCGGGCGACCTTCTCGGCGCACGTCAGCACGGGCACATGGAGAGTATCGGCTATGACCTTTATATAAAGATACTCAACGAAGCCGTTCTCGAAGAAAAGGGCGAGAAGCCGAAGGAACGCGCGGACTGCACCGTCAACATCGGCAGGGACTCATATATTCCCGAAAGCTATATAAGCGATTCCGCCCAGCGTATCGACGTTTACAAGAAAATCGCGACAGTCGAAACGGAGCAGGATATGGACGATATCGCCGCCGAGCTGCTCGACCGCTACGGAGACCTTCCGCCGTCCGTCGAAACGCTCCTCTCGATTTCACTCCTCCGCGCGCTCGCAATCGACTGCGGGTTCGTGCAGATAGACCAGAGCGAGGACGGCGCCGTCATCTATCCGAGATACCTCGATATTCCCGCATGGTCGGAGATGATTTCCCTCTATCCGAAGAAATCAATCACCGTCATAGCGTCGACAAAGCCCTCAATAAGGTGCAAAAACAAGAGCGGAGAGCCGATTTTACCCTATATTTGCGGGTTGTTAAAAAAATATATACAAATAAAATCAAAAAAAGAGTAGATTTTATTGAAAAATGTATGTATAATGTTAAACAGGACTTTTTAATTCCGCTTTTTACAAATTACAAGGAGAATCAAAAATTATGAAACGCACAGCAAAAACAGTAAAGACGGTTGCCCTTGCATTGGCGCTGGCAATGCTCATGGCAACTCTCGCACTTACTCTTTCCGGTTGCGGAGCGAAAACAGTCATGACATTTGAAGCCGACAACGGAAAAACCTACACGGCAGACACAAACTTCTTCAAATTCATGATGACCTATTCAAAGCAGACCTTCTATACCCAGAACGTTCTCAATTCGTCAATCGAAAGCACCATCTGGGATCAGAAGACAGATGACGGCATCACCTATGACAAGGTCTATACAGACCGCGCGACAACCCAGGTCAAGTCCGTTCTCATAGAGCAGTATCTTTTCGATAAATACGAGCTCACAATAAGCGACGAAACAATCGCAAGCATCAAAAAGAACGTAGACTCCGCCGTCAAGAGCCAGGGCGGAAAGGGCTATTACAAGCAGTACTTCGGATACACATCAAACCAGCTCTATGATTATCTCATAATGGTTGAAAAGTCCAAGGCAGTTGTTGAATACCTCTATGGCGACAACGGTATCGACCCCGTTACAGCCGAAGAGCTCGACAAATATTATAAGGATAATTACGTAGGCTATCTCTTCATTATGCTTGATATGAAGAACAAGGTAAAGAAAGACGAAGACGGCAACCGCGTCGTAAAGACAACGACAGATAAAGACGGCAAAGTCACAGAGCAGGAAGCATACGAGACGGAAGAAATGACGGAAGAAGAAAAGAACGATAAGGAAAATCTTCCCGCCAAAATCCAGCAGGATCTCGATGCAGGGGTCGACTTTGAAGAGCTTGTCCAGAAATACTCCGATGACTATTATTCCGTAACTCTCAAGCGCGGTATATTCATCCCGAAGGAAAACGGACTTCTCAACAACGCGGAGACTGTAAACAAGGCGATCAAAGAGCTTGAAATCGGCGAATGTACAGGCAAGCTCTCTGTCGGCGATACAAACGATTACACATACTTTGTAAAGCGTATCGAGCTCGTAGACAAGGTCTATGAGGACGAAGAATACGAAGATTGGTTCTCGGATTACAATGACGACGTAAAATATGACAAATATGACGGCGTCATCGAAGGTTATGACGCTTCCATCGTTGTTGACACGGCTGCCATCTCCGGCTTCACGATGAAGAGCACATTCCTCGCAACAGATTACGTCAACAGCTATTATAACCTCGTCCGCTATTACGGATATTCGTCATAAACAATGTTCGGATTTGTAAAACCGCTTGTACCGGAGCTTAAAGTCAAGGATAGCGATTTTTACAGAAGCGTATATTGCGGACTGTGCCGCTCGATGTCAAAGCATACGGGCGGCATTTCCGCCTTTACACTGTCATACGACATGACGTTTTTCGCCCTCTGCCGGATGGCTCTTTCGGATACGGAGCTTTCGTTTGAAAGGATACGCTGCAAAGCGCACCCGATGAAAAAGCGAACCGTCTGCCGCGACAATGCCGAACTTGAATTTGCGGCAAGAGCGAGCGGCATTCTCGTTTATTACAACTGCAAGGACGATGTCCGCGATGAAAAAGGCATTAAACGCATGATTGCGAAAATGCTCCTTCCCTATGCGAAACGGATAGACAAAAAAGCCGCTCTGCCGGATATATCGGCAAAGACGGAGGAATATCTTTCGAGGCTTTCATCGCTCGAAAGCGAAAACTGTCCGCGACCGGACGAAGTGGCGGACGTTTTCGGAAGGCTGCTCGGAGAGCTTCTTTCCGTCGGCTATGAAGGGTCGACTGCCGCCGTCGCGCGGGAAATCGGTTATCATACGGGGCGCTGGGTCTACCTTGCGGACGCCGTGTGCGACTATAAAAAAGACAGAAAAGAAAACAAATACAATCCGTTTATCTTCGCTTTTGAAAGCGATGAAGAAGCGGAAAAATATCTCTCCTCGGACATATCGGATATACTGACGCTGGAGCTCCGCTCCCTCGATCGCGCGATCGCTCTCATCGATCCGCCGAGGTCGGACGCGGTCATGCGTTGCATAACGAACATTGTCCACGGAGGAATGGAGAATTCGCTTATTATGGCGATGAGAAAGGAGGCGGAAAAATGAGAAAAGACCCGTATAAGGTGCTCGGTGTCGACAAAAACGCAACAGACGAGGAAATCAAAAGCGCCTATCGCGACCTTGCGAAAAAGTATCATCCCGACAATTACGTCGGCTCTCCCCTGGCGGATCTCGCGGGGGAAAAGATGAAGGAAATAAACGAAGCATATGACAAGATAAACCGTCAGCGTCAGCAGGAAAGAGGGCGCGATGAGTCCTTCGGCGAAAGCGAAAGCTATTCGCAGTCATACAGGGACGAAAGCCGCTTTGCGGATATACGTCAGCTCATAAACGAGCAGAATTTCTATGAGGCGGACGTTCAGCTCAACGCCGTCGATCCTTCCGAAAGAACTGCGGAGTGGTATTATCTCAAGGGTCTCGTTTTTGCCGCCAGAGGCTGGTATTTTGAGGCTTCGAGAAACTTTTCGACAGCGTCTGAAATGGATCCGGGCAACCCCGAATACAAGCAGGCTGTTGAAAAAATGAAGGAAGCCGCCGGCGGATACCGGAAAGAAAACGAGGGCGGCGGGTGCGGCGTCTGCGACGTCTGCTCAACGCTCATCTGCATGGACTGCATGTGCGAAGCCTGCGGCGGAGACTTTATCCGCTGTTGC
>DHMB01000159.1:0-4385 GCA_002405565.1 Clostridiales bacterium UBA4653 | reverse complement strand
GAATACTTTCCGCCCTCGGTACGATAATCCTATTCATCGGCGGACTGCTCGGCGTGCTCGATATTTCAGCCGCATGTATAGTTTCGTTCATCGTGCTTTTCTGCTCTGCCGAAATCGGTCTCGGATATGGCTTTGCCGTCTACGTGATAATTTCGGTGCTGAGCTTTCTCATCTGCGGCAACAACCTCTTTGCGCCGATATGCTTTGCGGCTCTCTTCGGGCCGATGGCGGCGACGAAATTCATTTTCGACAAGGCGGGAAAGATCTTCGGAACGATTCTGAAAATCGCCCTTCCCCTTGCGCTTCTGACAGTCGGCTTTATATTCTTTTCGGAGCTTCTGGAGCTTCCGGAAAGCAAATGGCTTTCGGCTCTGTATTTCGTCCTTTCGATGATCATCGCGCTGATGACGCAGGAGCTCTACACTCTGATGACCCGGCAGTATATGCTCCGCTGGAGAGACAAGGTCAGAAAATTTCTTAAATAACAAAAAGGCTTGCGCGACGCAAGCCTTTCTTATTTATTTTTCCTTCGTGCAAAACACAAATCAGCACATTGAGTTTACAGTCTTGTATCTGAACATCATTTCCGCATGGTTCTGCTCTTCGACCTCAATATCCGCAAGGAGTTTTCTCGCCTCCGTGCTGCCGAACTGAAACAGATCAAAATTATATGCGGAGGAAACGTATTTCTCCGTTGTGATCGCGTCCGTGCAGAGGAAGGAGTCATTGTCCTTGTCCGCCTGAACATAATTGCCCGTGTAGGTTGCCGCGGGAGAATATGTCGCGCCCGCGCTGTCGTTTACGTTGACATTTGTCGAAACGGTGCCGTTCATGAGGTCGTTCAATGATGAAAGGTGCTTTTCCTCATCGGATTTGAGCATTGTGAAAAGGTCGCAAAGCACTTTGTCCTTCGCCATGGACGCATACTTTTCATACTTCTGAATACAGAGTTTTTCCTGATCCGCAAGATCCTTTACACAGTTTTTTTCTTTTTCGTTCAATGTTATATTCATGATTTTTTTACGCCGCGCCGACGGCTTTTTTCTTTGCCGCCGTGCGCTTTTCCTTTCGTTTTTTCGGTCACATATATTGTTTCCGCAAAAAAACGCAAATATTCCTCAGATGTAATATTCCGTTCCGACGCCGTAAATTTCAAAGTCGCCGCCGCTGACCTGAAGCGCAAAGCCATAAAAATTTCTGCCGGGGATTGACACCGTGTAGACAGTCGGCTTCTCTCCTGCGCAAAGGGTGTATGTATCCGCCTGCATTTCGCCGTCGAGCTTTATGCGGAGCACCGCGCTTTTTCCGAGTCTTGCGGAAATACAGACCTTTGATATTCTTTTTTCGACGAACATCCCGTCCGGATAAAGGGTTTCGGTTTCAAATATGCCGTCGCCACTGCCCGAAGCAAATCCGAAATGCTTTATCCCGCCCGTGCAGAGATAATAGATTCTGTCTCCGACGGCGCACACCGCTCCCTCAAACCCATCGACTTTCGCCCTGTACCATACGAGCTTCCGTTCCTCCGGCGCCGAAAGCACCGTCGACGGTCTTTTTTCGTATGCGTCCCATATGAGAACATCGTCGCCGGCAAAAAGATAATATTTTCCGTCGCAGCAGATACCGCTCATCTCTTTGCCGCTGCTGACCATTGCGAAAAACTCATCATGCACCGGGGCGGAGACGCGCCTGCAAACGTCGACAGAGCTTTCCCTGTCCTTGTCTATATAGTAGACCCCGCCGTATGTGTTTGCAAAATAAACGCCCTCCGAAAAGCAGACGGCACTGCCGGGAATGTCACAGCCGAAACCGTTTTTCACGGGTGTTACGGAAAGCGAGGCGCCGTCAAAGCCGACTCTTTTTATCGACTTTTCCGTGAAAACAAATCTCTCCTCTCCTGAGCTTACAAGCGCGGTGACGGCGTCTCCGGCAGAGACGGAAAGAACATTCTCGTCCGCAATTCCGACGTCCGTAAGCGTTATGACATAGATTTTGTCCGCGTATGTGCCCATCAGCTTTTTTCCGGAGCCGCCCTCGCCCTCATCAAAAAGCGCACCGCCGAAAAACGCAGACCGCACGCCGAAGTTTTCCTCCGCCTCCGCGTCCGAAATTCTGACTCTGACCGTCAGCTTTGACGAGGTCGCCTCCTTCAGCGTCACTTCAAGCGCGCCGTTGTGCTTTTCGGTCGTGTAAGCGGATGACGGAACGAGGTTTCCGGAGCCATCATATATTTCGCAGAAATCCGTCCGGTGACCGATTGCATAAGGAATACTCCTCGTAAGCTCCGAGCTTATCCCGAAGGTGACGTCCGCATAAACGGAAAGAGGATTTTTCTTTCCGGCTTTATATGACGAGCCGTTGTACGTACAGTTTGTATATTGCGTCGGCTCGGCATAAATTTCATCGCTTCCGAACTCCGAAAAACGGAGAATCCTGTCTCCGTCGGCAAAATACACGTCCGCGCCGAACGTATAAAACGAGCCGCCCGCTCCGTGGCGGCTTTTACATAACACATATACTACTCCGTCCTTCATGCGGTATACGGATTTTTCCGTTGCGAAATAGAGATTTCCGTCATGCTCACAGCTTGCGCAGATACGCTTTCCCGTAATTGCGAAGGGGAGCGAATAGTCATAATATCTGCCGTCAAACTCCATACTTTCAAGCCAGTTCTGCGTTATCCCGCTTTTCACCGTCGCGGCTGTGTCGAAAAGATACATTTTCATTATCTCCGCCCTGTAACACTCGTCGGGGTCAAAATCCGCGTTTTCATATACGGGCCCGAAACACATCTCGTATGTTCCCGCGGAGGGTACGTCAAACGAGATGAAAACGTCCTGCTTTTCGTGTCCGTACATTATGCCCGCCTCAAACAGAGCATAATTTCTTCCCGTCGGGCTTTTCAAAGTAAACATAAGCCCGCCCTGCATGGTGTCCGGAGATATTATGAGGTGAAGAAAATAGCTCTTTTTTTCAAGCGACTGATTGAACCAGACATAGTCGCTTGAGTCATCGTATTCGCTTTCGCCGTCCTTGGATTTATCGAAAATGATCGTTTTCATTGTCAGCTTGCCGTCGGACGAGAATGTATCCTCCATCTCTCCCCTGCCGTGACAGAAAAATTCGTTCTTTCCGGCATCCGTCCCCGGCCCGATTTCATAGAGCAGGTTTTCCGCGCGCGATACGGAAACCGCCTTCTGGGCGTAAGTCTTCGGCGCGCCGACCGTGCAGACCTTGCCGCCCGAATATATCGCGTTTGTCAGCTTTCTGCCGACAGTCCCCGTGCCGCCCTCAAATCCGCTTGCAAAAAGCGATCTTCTGCCGTCCGAAGCGGTGCGGAGGCTTGTCCTGAGCCCGGAAATTCCATAATCGCTTCTTTCAAAGCTCATTTCAGTCTCCTCCCCGCAAACACCGTCGGCTTTATACTTTTTATACTGTCCGCACATATGCCCGCCATGCGCTCGTCATATTCCGTCATCAGCTCCATATAACGTCTCACGTCTCCCGGTCGCACGGAGGAGCAAAGCTCTGCCGCCGCGCAGTAGACAGCGGCGTCAGCCGCCGTTCCGTCGAGGGAAAGCTCTGCTGTATCCGGCGTTTCGTCGGTCACCTCGGCGGGATAGGCATAATACGTCATTGTGACAGTTTTGTTCTCTCTTTTGGCAAGGGTGAGCCTGCCGTCAAAAAAGTCGACAGAGGGCTCATCTCCAGCCGGGCAGATATAATCCGCAGGGGCGTCAGCCTTTCCGAGAACAAAGGTTATTTCGGCCTCCTTTTTTATGCACTTTCCGAGCGACGCAACCTTTCTCTGCGCCGAGTCAATTGCATAGCAAAGCGCGGGAACTTTTGTATTTTCATCGATCGAAAGCAGGGTGTATATTTTCTTTTTCATATTTTCAAGTGTCATAGTTTTCCTCCTTTATAAGTAAAGAGGAGCTTTCGCTCCCCTTTTTATGTTTTTTATCAGGTACCCGAAGCTTTTGCAAGCGCGGGATCCGAGAAGATGATTGCTCTTGCGTCGCCAAAGCCGATTGCAAAATCAACATATGCGACGTAATCCGTTACGAGAGGATTTTCTCTGGGGGAAACGAGAACCGTCGGCTCGGAGAGGTAAACAAGCTTGAGCGCTTCCGTAAGAAGCGAGCTGTCGGCAATCGCCCATTGACCGCTTGCAAAACCGTCCGCTCCGCCGATGACCATATATCTCATACCGTAAACGGGGTTGCCGCCGAGACCTGTTTTGGGATTTGTCAGCGGTGCAGCCTGCGCATTTACGCCGCAAAGCGTCTTTGCCGTCGATTCGAGATCGGGGGAGACGAGAAGCAGATCATAATTTGCGGCAAAGGGCAAGCCGTCTGCCGTTGTAACGCTTGCAAGCGACGCCT
>DHMB01000058.1 GCA_002405565.1 Clostridiales bacterium UBA4653 | reverse complement strand
CCCTACTTTTCTTTGACCGTACTTTTCTTTGAAAAGAAAAGTAGGCAAAAGAAGCTTTGATAATCGTGGAAAGAAAATATCTGTTCGAAAAAAATGAAAACCGTCGACCTGATAATGGTCGACGGTTTGTCAGTGATTTACCGGAACAAACTCGAGTTTAAGTCTCATTCCCATTCCGTCCGCAAGCCTTTGAAGAGTTTTCAGCGACGGATTTGCATTTCCATTTTCCAATCTGCTTATGTCAGCTTGAGGAATTCCCGTGATATCGGACAATTGCTTTTGCGTAAGCGAGTTTTCGGCACGCGATGTGAGCATTGCCTTTATTATCTGATATTCAGGTTCAAGCGCATCCCATTCCTCTTTGAATTCGGGATTTTTCATTTGTTCTTCAAGCGTCGTTCTGAAATTCTTGCCCATTATCTGTACTCCTTTCTTGATTCGTAATCTTTTCGGTATTTCTTTGCCAAATCTATTTCTGATTCAGGCGTTTTTTGCGTTTTCTTTACAAAGCCGTTTGTAAGTATTATTTTTTGCCCGACAACAAAGAAATATAACACCCTTGTTATGTTGTTGCCCTGAATTGCGCGAAGTTCATATATCCCGTCGGAAAGAAATTTAGAATAAGGCTCGCGTAAATCATTCCCTTTAAGCTCAAGCAACTCAAGAAGGCGAAATAATTTTGCCTGCATTTTAAGGTCTTGTGAAAGAATGAATTCCTCGGCGGGATATGTGCCGTCGCTTTTTTCATAAAACTCGATTTCGAACAAGTCAGTCAACTCCTCAATCATTCCTTCGTCTATATTATATGTGATAAAACACATATTTGTCAATGATTTTTATTAAAATTTTTTATAAAAGCAGAGATGAAAAATCATCTCTGTTTGCTGTTTACAAAATTTGCGCAAACCAATTATTAAAGCTTCTTTTGCCTTCTTTTCTTCTCGAAGAAAAAAGGGTACAAAATCAAAAAGGAGCAGAAATCCGCTCCTTTTATGAAAATATAAAATTTGTTCAAAACCAATAACCAAAGCTTCTTTTGCCTTCTTTTCTTCTCGAAGAAAAGAAGGTTATTTTGCGATGAATACCGTGACGATTATGCCGACGGCAATCATGGCGATCATGCCGAAAATGACAGTCAGTGCGTTGTCGTCCCCGCCATACTGCTTCAGTGCGCGGAGAAAGGATTCCTCCGGAATGTAAAAGCGGGTGTTTTCGTCGACAGTCACTGCCGGCTTTTTCTTTTTGGAGTCGCCCTGCTCTTCCGGCTGTCCGACTGTGCGGATGATTCTGCGGAGAGCTTCGGAGCTTTTGTAACGCGAAATCGCGCTGACATTGTCATCCTGACCGAGCTCCGCGAGGGTCTTTGCGGTTTCTTCGGAGGTTGCGTTTGCGTCAATAATGGCGCGGACGAGCGCCCCGACAATCTTTTTATTGCAGAAAATTATTATCCACGCGATGATAACGCCCGCGATAAGCGTCCACGTAATGAGCGGGAGTGAAAGCGCTGTTTTGCCCGCTCCGACGGCAAGAAGTACCGACATATCAGCCGATTCTGTCCGTTCCGACGTACTTGCGGAGCACTTCGGGAACGGTTACGCTGCCGTCCGCGTTCTGATTCTGCTCAACGAGAGCGGGGAGAATACGGCTTGTTGCAAGACCGGAGCCGTTGAGAGTGTGACAATATTCGATTCTGCCGCTGTCCTCGCGTTTGAAACGGATAGCTCCGCGGCGAGCCTGATAGTCGCGCGCGTTCGAAACGGAGCTGACTTCCTTATAGCCGTTCATGGACGGAATCTGAATTTCGATGTCGTATGTGCGTGCCATGGACGCAGAGCAGTCGCCTGCCGCGAGCTTGACGGTACGGAAATGGAAGCCGAGACCCTTTACAAGCCCTTCTGCGCAGGAAACAAGCTCTTCAAAAGCTCTGTCGCTGTCCTCGGGGAGAGTATACTGAACCATTTCAACCTTGTTGAACTGGTGTCCGCGAACCATTCCGCGCTCGTCTGCACGGTAGCTTCCCGCTTCTCTGCGGAAGCAGGGCGTATAGCTGATGTATTTCTTCGGAAGCTCGGATTCTTTAAGAATTTCGTCGCGATGGAGCGAAACGAGAGCGGTTTCCGCTGTCGGCAACATAAAACGACGGCGTTCATCCTCTGCAACGTCGAGCCAGTATACCTCGTCTGCGAATTTCGGGAACTGACCTGCGGTAAGTCCGCATTCGTAGCCCAGCATATGCGGGACGAGAACAAGCTCAAAGCCGTTGCTCAGGTGCGTATCGATAAAGTAGTTGAGGAGAGCCCATTCAAGTCTTGCGCCCATACCTCTGTATATCCAGAAACCGTTGCCGGAGAGTTTTACGCCGCGCGGATAATCGATAAGACCGAGATTTGTGCAGAGGTCGACGTGGTTTTTGGGCTCAAAATCGAATTTTCTCGGCTCGCCGAAGTAATAAAGCGGCTGATTGTTCTCTTTTCCGCCGGGAACAACGTCCGGATCCGGAAGGTTCGGGAAAGAAAGCATAATGGAGGTGTATTCCGTCTCAACCTGCTTGAGCTCCTCCTCCTGCTCCTTGACCTTTGCTCCGAGCTCTTTCATCTGGGCGAAAATCGGGGCGCAGTCCTTCCCTTCTTTTTTATAGACGGGAACGAGCTTTGTCGTCTTGTTCTGCTCGGCTTTGAGGCTTTCGCTGGACGCGATAAGCTCGCGACGTTTTGCGTCGAGCTCTATTACTCTGTAAATATCGGCTTCCGCTTCCTTGCCCTTTGCGCGGAGACGGTCGATAACGTTTTGCGGGTTTTCCTTTATAAGTTTGATATCAAGCATTTTTCTATATCCTTTCTTTTATTAAAGAGAATTTACAAAATCATCGCCGCAAAGCAGCCGCAGGACGGTTTCAAGGTCATTGTTGTCCGAAAAGCCGATTGTTATACTGCTTTTTGCGCCGTTTTGCTTTATTTTTACTGTTCTTCCTAATTTTTGCTGAACAGATGTTTCGAGTGCCTTTGTATAGTCGATTGCGGGCAGCTCTTTTTCCGGCTTCGGTTCTGCCAGAAGGCTTTTGACGAGCTTTTCCGTTTCACGGACGGAAAGTTCAAGCTCCGCAACCTTTTCTGCCGCTGTTTTCAGCTTTTCCTCGTCCTTTATTCCGAGGAGAACCTTTGCGTGTCCGGATGAGAGCGTCCCTGCCGCAAGCATTGAAAGCACTGCGTCCGGAAGGTCGAGCAGGCGGAGAGAGTTTGTAACGGAACTGCGGCTCTTCCCTATCTGCTCCGCAACCTCCTCCTGCGTCATTCCGTATTGATCAATCAGGGCGGCATATGCCTGCGCTTCTTCAACGGGATTGAGGTCGGAACGCTGAATGTTTTCAACCAGCGCGATTTCGGCGGCTTTTTTGTCATCCGCACTTATAATTATAACGGGTATTTCCGAAAGCCCTGCCATTCTTGCCGCGCGCCAACGTCTTTCGCCGGCGATTATAACGTATCTTTCTCCGACCCTGCGGACGGTTATCGGGGAAATTACGCCGTATTTGACGATTGAATCCGAAAGAGCTTCGAGCTCCTCCTGGGAAAATTGCTTTCTCGGCTGTTCCCTGTTCGGCTCAACGTCGTTTATCCGCACGGACGTTATGCTGTCGCCGGAGGTATAATCGCTGTCAACAAGGATAGCGTCAAGCCCTCTGCCCAGCCCCGTGAGTTTTGGTTTTGCCATTTTCGTCCCCTTTCTATGTTCTTTCAAGCAGCTCTGCCGCGACATCGTCGTATGCGGAGCTGCCTTTTGAATATTTATCGTAATACTGAATCGGCATTCCGAAGCTCGGCGCCTCGCTCAGACGAACGTTGCGCGAAATGGGCGTTGAAAAGAGCTTGTCCGCATAATGCTTTTTGAGCTCGTCCAGCACCTGCACGGAGAGATTCAGTCTGCCGTTGTGCATTGTTATGAGAATTCCCGTCAGCGAAAGGTCGGAATTATAAAGTCTTTTGACCTGTTTGACGGTCGAGAGTATCTGCGTCAGCCCTTCGAGCGAAAAATATTCGCATTGCATCGGCACAATGACCCCGTCGCTCGCCGTCAGAGCGTTGATTGTCAACATTCCGAGGGACGGCGGACAGTCGATAAAAATATAATCATAATCATTTTTGACGCTTTCCAGAGCGTTTTTCAGGCGAAAAGCTCTGTCTTCAAGGTCGGCGAGCTCAAGCTCCGCCGCCGCCAGCGGCATGCTGGACGGCAAAACCGAGAGATTTTTATATTCCGTCTTTATTATCGCGTCCTCGGCTCTCGCCCTGCCGATTAAAATGTCATAAGTTGTTGCGCCTATGCGGTTGCGGCGAATTCCGACGCCGCTTGAAGCGTTTCCCTGCGGGTCGCAGTCCAGAAGCAACGTTTTTTTGCCTTTGAGACCGATTGCCGCGGCTATATTTATGGCAGACGTCGTCTTTCCGACGCCGCCTTTCTGGTTTGCAAACGATATGATCTTCGCCATTGGCGCGTCTCCTTTGCATTTTCGGGTAATGACAAAATTATATCACTTTGTGGGCATAAAGTCAAGCGCAATCGGGCAAAAACATAGGCTTGCGCACAGAAAAGATAAAAACGCGAGAGTTTTGCGCAGAAACAGTAAACACGCGCGGAGCGCGGCGCTTTTCAGGCTTGTTTTACGGTCGTACGGGTGAAATAAAAATGTTCCACGTGGAACATTCTGAAAGCGTCATATAAACGGCATATTTCTATTATAACATCTCCCGCCAATGATTTCAAGTAGCAATAGCCATAAAAATACAAAATGTTCCACGTGGAACATTTTACATAAAAAAGCTCCCCTGAAAATAGGAGAGCTGTAATACTAATAACCAATAAAACTGTAGACAAAAAATCTTCGCATAATCCATATATGCAAGATTATGCTCGATTTTTTGTACAGTTTTTAATTGGTTCTTAGTATTAAAACTGAATAATCGGCAAAACAGCCGAAAGGCTGTGACGCAAAACTAAAGGGCCTGTAAAATGGCAGCCAGCTGCATTTTTTGAGAGTATATGCAGGTGAGCTATGCTCTTTTTTAATTTGCACGCTGATATCAGCCGCCAAGCAAACGGGAAAGGATAAGTATAATGCTCCGAAACACTGACACAGCTTTACAGAATAATGACCGACTCTACGACCTTGAAACTGTATTCCGGCAGCTTGTGCTGCTTGACCGTGCTGTGTCGGAGGAGGATATACACGACAGTCTCAACAAGCTCCTTGAAGCCGTGGGAAAATA
>DHMB01000039.1 GCA_002405565.1 Clostridiales bacterium UBA4653 | reverse complement strand
AATACGGACTCGATGAAGATCGAATCCGAGCTTGGAAAAGGAACAAAAATAACGATGACGGTCAACACCTGAATTTTGCTTTCGCAAAGAAAGGAACGTCCCCATGCCTTATAAGCATTCCGTGTCACTTAACGTTGACAAATGCCGAGGCTGCACGCATTGCTTAAAGCACTGCCCGACCGAGGCGATAAGAATACGCGGCGGTCACGCCGTGATAAATGCGTCACGCTGTATTGACTGCGGAGAGTGTATCCGCGTCTGTCCCTACAATGCCAAAAAGGCGTCGTGCGACAAGCTCTCGGACATTCCGAAGGATAAATGGAAGATAGCCGTTCCCGCTCCGGCACTTTTCGGTCAGTTCGACAATCTCGACGACATAGATTATGTGCTTTCCGGACTTCTGGATTACGGCTTTGACGACATTTATGAGGTCGCCCGATCAGCGGAAATCGTTTCAGATTACACGCGCAGATATATGAAACGGAAGGATATTGCGTTGCCTGTCATATCGTCGGCTTGCCCGGTGATAGAAAGGCTGATATCTCTTCGTTATCCTTATCTCGCAGGCAACCTTCTGCCGATACTTCCTCCGATGGAGATAGCGGCGATGGAAGCCAAAAGAAACGCCATGGCAAAAAACCCTTTACTCAAAGAGGAGGACATCGTCGCGGTGTTCATCTCTCCCTGCCCCGCAAAGGCAAGTTATGTAAAAAACCGAACCGAAAGCGGCAAAACAAATATCGATTTCGTTGTTTCGATATCGGATATTTATTTTGAGCTCATCGGTATAATGAAAAAGCAAACAACACCCGTTCCCGTATCGCGCACGGGGATGATCGGTCTGGGCTGGGCAAGCACAGGCGGAGAGGCAACGGCGGTATTCAACGATAAATACCTCGCTGCCGACGGTATTGAAAACGTAATGCGCGTGCTTGAGGAAATGGACAACGGAGCATTTCCAAAGCTTGAATTCGTCGAGCTTGACGCGTGCCCGGGAGGGTGCGTCGGCGGGGTGATGACGGTTGCAAATCCGTTCATCGCAAAAGCCCGCCTCGGCTCTCTGCGCCGTTACCTGCCCGTTTCTCAGAACAGGGCTCCGGACGGCACGGACGAAATTCCGGACGAACTTTCCGTTAAAGACAAAATCGAGTATAACCCAGTTTCGCTCGGAGAGGACATGAACACGTCCATAAAAATGATGAGCGAAAGAGAAAGAATACGCAAGCTCCTGCCGGGTATCGACTGCGGGTCGTGCGGTGCGCCGACGTGCAGCGCGTTTGCTTCGGACATCGTCCGCGGCGACGCTTCGATTGAAGAATGTATAGTCTTCATGCGCAGAGAACTTGACAATATCCGAAATGATGAAAGAGGAAGCAAATGACGGTAAAAACTATTGCCGAAAGGCTCGGTCTCCGCGTTCTCTCAATGCCGGATCCCGAAAGGGAGGCGACCTGCGGTTACGCCGGTGACCTTCTCAGCTGGGTCATGGGCAGAGCCGCGGAAGGCTCCGTCTGGGCGACGGTTATGACAAACGTGAATGTCATAGCGGTGGCAACGCTTGCGGATACGGCGGCTGTCGTAATCTGCGAGGAAAGCGCCGTTCCGGATGACGTAATCTCCGTGGCAAAGGAAAAAGGGGTAAACCTCCTTTCCTCCGGGCTTCCGATATATGAATTCTGCGTCGCACTGTCACAGGTGATAAAATGAGCAGATATTATTACGACCTCCATATCCATTCCTGCCTTTCCCCCTGCGCCGATAACGACATGACCCCATGCAACATTGCGGGCATGGCGGCGATAAAGGGGCTCGGCATAGTCGCGCTGACCGACCACAACAGCACAAAAAACTGTCGTGCGTTTTTCGCGGCGGCAAAGCGGCACGGTATCGTTCCGATTGCCGGAATGGAGCTGACAACGGCGGAGGACGTGCACATTGTCTGCCTGTTTCCGTCGCTTGAGGCGGCAGAGGAATTCGATGACGAATACCGCTCTTTCCGTATCCTTTATAAAAACAGGAAGGACATCTTCGGAGATCAGCTCATTCTCGACGAAGAGGACAACGTCATCGGCGAGGAGGAGCACCTCCTTCTCAATGCGTCGACTCTCCCGATAGAAGAAGCCGGACGGCTTGCGGAAAAATACGGCGCCGCCGTGTTTCCCGCTCATATCGACAGGGATGAAAACGGCATAATCGCCGCGCTCGGCTGCGTGCCGGAGACGCCCCGCTTTCATGCGGTCGAATTCCGTGACGGAGAAAACATCGGCGCATATTCGGAGAAATACGGTCTTTCGGATAAGCTGATACTCACCGATTCCGACGCCCATTATCTCTGGGACATAAGCGAGGCTGAAAACTACATTGAATTGGAGGATGAGCCGTACAGCTCCGACCTCGTTCGGAGAAAACTGATAGAGGCTCTTTCCGGCAAATGAAGGAACTTTCACTGAATATACTCGATATAGCGCAGAACTCCGTCAAGGCGAATGCAAGCCTCATCGGCATATCGATAGACGAAACGGACGATGTCCTCTCGTTTGAGATAACCGACAACGGCAAAGGCATGACGGCAGACTTTCTTTCCCGCGTAACAGACCCGTTCACAACGACGAGGACGACAAGAAAGGTCGGACTTGGGCTCCCGCTCCTCAAAATGGAGGCGGAGATGACGGGCGGCAGCTTTTCGATAAGTTCGAGGAGCGAAACGGAATATGAAAATCACGGCACGGAGGTTTTTGCTTCGTTCAACAAAAAAAGTATAGACTATATTCCCCTCGGGGACATTGTCGGCACGCTGTGCACTCTTGTGCAGGGCGCCGGAAATACAGACTTCATCTTCAACCATAAAATGCCCTGCGGAGAGGTTTCCCTTTCCACAAAGGAAATGCGGGAGCTTCTCGGAGACGTTCCGCTCAGCTCACCCGAAGTGATAAGCTGGGTGCGCGGATATCTCTCGGAGGCTTACTCTGCGGCAGGCGGGGTTGACTGAAAAGAAATAATATAAAGAAAGGATAAACTTATGAAATCACTTGCAGAACTTGCAGCCATCAGAGACAAAATGAAAAACAAGGTTGCTCTCCGCGAAGAAACAGGCGAAACAAGGATAGTTGTCGGCATGGCGACATGCGGCATAGCGGCAGGCGCGCGTCCCGTTCTCAGCACATTCGTTGAGGAAGTCGACAAAGCGGGTCTCAACGGAAAAGTTGCAGTCACACAGACAGGCTGTATCGGTCTTTGCCGTTACGAGCCGATAGTCGAAGTGCTCCGCGCCGGAGAAGAAAAAGTCACTTATATCAAAATGACGCCCGAAAAGGCGCTCGAAGTAATGGAAAAACACATCAAAGGCGGAAAGCCCGTCGTTGAATACACAATAGGAAATATCGAAAAATAAGGAGGACTGACAAATGGTACGTTCACATGTACTTATCTGCGGCGGTACGGGCTGTACATCATCCGGTAGCGTTGCGGTACGTGAAGCAATGGCAAAAGAGCTTGAGCTTGCAGGTCTTTCGGATGAGGTCAAGATAGTTCAGACGGGTTGTTTCGGACTCTGCGCAAACGGCCCTATCATGATCATTTATCCCGAAGGCACATTCTATTCTCACGTCAAGGTTGACGATGTCAAAGAGATCGTTGAGGAGCACCTCCTCAAGGGAAGACTTGTCGAAAGACTTCTTCATAAGGAAACCGACGAAGGCGTAACCGAAACGGTTCATTCCCTCTCCGATACAAAGTTCTATAAAAAGCAGCACCGTGTTGCTCTCCGCAACTGCGGCGTTATCAACCCCGAAAGCATTGATGAATACATCGGCACGGACGGCTATCAGGCGCTCGGCAAGGTTCTGACGGAAATGAAGCCGCAGGAAGTTATCGATACAATCCTCGCTTCCGGTCTCCGCGGTCGTGGCGGCGCAGGCTTCCCGACGGGAAGAAAGTGGCAGTTTGCCGCTGACCAGCCCGCAGGAAAGAAGTACGTCGTATGTAACGCGGACGAGGGCGACCCCGGCGCGTTCATGGATCGTTCCGTTCTCGAAGGCGACCCGCACGCAGTTCTCGAAGCTATGGCTATCGCAGGCTACGCCATCGGCGCAGACGAAGGCTATATCTATGTAAGAGCCGAGTACCCCATCGCGGTTCAGCGTCTCACAATCGCAATAAATCAGGCTCGCGAATACGGACTTCTCGGCAAGGACATTTTCGGCACGGGCTTCAACTTTGATATCACTCTCCGTCTCGGCGCGGGCGCGTTCGTATGCGGTGAAGAAACAGCCCTCCTCGCTTCCATTGAAGGTAAGCGCGGCGAGCCTCATCCGCGTCCTCCGTTCCCCGCTGTAAAGGGTCTGTTCGGCAAGCCCACAATCATCAACAATGTTGAAACGCTTGCAAACATCGCTCAGATCATAAACAACGGTGCCGAATGGTTTGCCTCCATGGGTACGGAAAAATCCAAGGGCACAAAGGTATTCGCTCTCGGCGGCAAGATCGTAAACACGGGTCTTGTTGAAATTCCGATGGGCACAACGCTCCGCGAAATCATCGAAGATATCGGCGGCGGAATTCCGAACGGCAAAAAGTTCAAAGCGGCGCAGACAGGCGGCCCCTCCGGCGGCTGTATCCCCGCTTCCCTCATCGACACCCCCATCGACTATGACAACCTCCTCGCAATCGGCTCAATGATGGGCTCCGGCGGTCTCATCGTCATGGACGAGGACAACTGCATGGTCGACATCGCAAAATTCTTCCTTGAATTCACGGTCGACGAATCCTGCGGTAAGTGTGTTCCCTGCCGTACAGGTACAAGAAGACTTCTTGAAATCCTTGAAAAGATTACAAGCGGCAACGGCGAAATGGAAGACCTCGACAAGCTCGAAGAGCTCTGCAACTATATCAAGTCCACTTCCCTCTGCGGTCTCGGACAGACAGCTCCGAACCCCGTCGTTTCCACACTCCGTTACTTCCGTGACGAATACATAGCGCACATCGTTGATAAGAAGTGCCCCGCAGGCGTATGCAAAAAGCTGCTTCATTATCATATCGACGCTGAAAAGTGCCGCGGTTGTACCGCCTGCGCACGTCAGTGCCCGACAAACGCTATTTCCGGCGCGGTCAGAACGCCTCACGAAATCGATCCCGCAAAATGTATCAAGTGCGGAGCTTGTATGGCGACATGTAAGTTCGGCGCAATCTATAAACAGTAAGAAAGGAGCTGCGTGAAAAATGGAAAACATGGTTAATGTAAAGATCAACGGTATATCCGTTGCCGTTCCCGCCGGCTCGACAATCCTCGAAGCTGCACGTGCGGCGCACATCGACATTCCCACACTTTGTTATCTCAAAGGCGTCAACCAGATTGGCGCTTGCCGTCTCTGCCTTGTTGAGGTCAAGGGCGCAAGAGGTCTTATGACCGCCTGCGTTACAACGGTAAACGAAGGAATGGAAATATTCACAAACACGGAAAAAGTCCGCAAGAACAGAAAGCTCAATCTTCAGCTCGTCCTTTCCACGCATGAAAAGAAATGCCTTTCGTGCGTCAGAAACCAGACCTGCGAGCTTCAGAAGCTCTGCTCCGACCTCGGAGTTGACGATGAGGAATATTATGCAGGCTCGAAAATTCATTACGAGCTTGACACAAGCTCCCCCTCTCTCATCCGTGACAACAACAAATGTATCCTTTGCCGTCGCTGCATAGCGGCTTGTAACGAGCAGGGTATCGGCGTTATCAACTCTCTTGACAGAGGCTTTGATACACACGTCGCTTCCGCTTTTGAAAAGCCCCTTATGACGCAGGCTTGCGTTGGTTGCGGTCAGTGCGTTGTTGCCTGCCCCGTCGGCGCGCTCTATGAAAAAGACGATACCGCCAAAGTATTTGAGGCTATCAGCGACCCTTCAAAGCATGTCGCAATCTGCATGGCTCCTTCGATCCGCGCAACAATCGGCGAATGCTTCGGTTATGCTCCCGGCACAGACACGGAAGGCAAGCTCGTTGCGGCTGCAAAGCGTCTCGGATTTGACGGCGTATATGACATGAACCTCACAGCCGACCTTACAATCCTTGAAGAGGCTACGGAATTTCTTGACAGATTCACGAACAAGAAAAATCTCCCGCTCATGACATCCTGCTCACCCGGCTGGGTCAAGTTCTGCGAGCATTATTTCCCGGAATTCACGGACAACCTCTCAACCTGCAAGTCTCCTCAGCAGATGTTCGGCGCTATGTACAAAACTTACTATGCAAAGAAGATGGGTCTCGACCCGGCAGATATCGTATTCGTTTCCGCAATCCCCTGCACGGCGAAGAAGTTTGAGTGCCGCCGTCCCGATCAGAGCGCGGCAGGCAACGGCATTTTTGACGTTGACTACGCTATCACAACGAGAGAGCTCGCCCGCATGATTGACAAGGCAGGCATTGATTACAAGACTCTTCCCGACGAAAAATATGACGCTCCGTTCGACATAGGTTCCGGCGCCGGCGCAATATTCGGCGCGACGGGCGGCGTTATGGAAGCTGCTCTCCGTATGGCTGCGGAAGTCGTTCTCGGCACAAAGCTCGAGAAGGTCGACTTTGAAGAAGTCAGAGGCACGGCTCCCATCAAGTACGCAACGTATAAGCTCGGCGACGCGACTGTCAAAGTTGCTGTTGCAAGCGGCACAAAGAACGCAAAAGAGCTTCTCAATAAGGTCAAGAGCGGCGAAGTCGACGTTGACTTTATCGAAGTTATGTGTTGCCCCGGCGGCTGTGTAAACGGCGGCGGTCAGCCCGTTCAGAGCGCAAAGACAAAAGCCGAAATCGACCTCAAATCCGTTCGTGCTTCCGTTCTTTACAATGCCGACGAACACCTCCTCGCTTACCGTAAATCTCAGGATAACCCCGAAGTGCTCAAGCTCTATGAGGAATTCCTTGAGAAGCCCGGCAGTCACAAGGCTCACGAAATACTCCACACATCTTATATCAAACGCGGAGTATACGAAAACTAAAAACAAGAAACCGTCCTTTTTGGGCGGTTTTCTTTTCTCTACCCTACTTTTCTTTGACCGTACT
>DHMB01000052.1:6674-6796 GCA_002405565.1 Clostridiales bacterium UBA4653 | reverse complement strand
CAGAAGGCGTTTTTCAGAAATTTTATCGCGCTGATTTTTATATTTATTATGATGCTGCGTGATAAGACAGGATTCGCGCCCGCGAAAAAGAATATCCCCGATCTTTTCGGGCGCTGCTTTTC
>DHMB01000052.1:5844-6631 GCA_002405565.1 Clostridiales bacterium UBA4653 | reverse complement strand
CTTTTCCGGTACCCTCGGCATGCTGTGTAATTTCTATGCGATAGGCAAACTCAACCTGTCGGACGCGAATATGCTTAACAAACTATCACCGTTTTTTGCGATAATATTCTCGATTATCCTGCTCAAAGAGCGCCCGAGCATAGTTCAGATAGCGGGCGTGTGTGTTGCGTTTGCAGGCAGCATGTGTATCATAAAGCCCGGATTTGACAATCCCGAAGCGCTCGCGGCTGTCGCGGGGCTTCTCGGCGGAGCTGGTGCCGGAATAGCCTATACTTTTGTGCGCCGCCTCGGCTCAAGAAAAGAGGACAGCAAGCGGATAATCTTCTGGTTCTCCGCGTTTTCGTGCGCGCTGTGCCTGCCGTTTATGATAGCGGGATACAAGCATATGAGCGCGCTGCAGTTTATTTGTCTCATCCTCGCGGGAACTTTCGCCTGCGTCGGTCAGATAGGGATAACGCGGGCGTATATCTGCGCGCCGGCGAAGGAGATATCGGTCTATGACTACACGCAGGTGCTCTTTGCCGCTGCACTAGGATTTTTCGTCTTCGGTGATGTGCCGGATGTCCTGAGCGTTATAGGCTATGTTCTCATCTGCGGCGCGGGAGTTGGAATGTTCATCTATAACAAACGCAGATAATATGAATATGTATTTCTTTATGTATTTCTTTTGAATCCATTTTTCTGCCGGGTTGGTTGTACTTTGAATAGCGGTGAGGCGGACCGCCTCTAATCGACCTTTTGCTGATTTAGAAATTTTATTTTTTTATCGATGTAAATTTACTTTCAA
>DHMB01000052.1:4353-5792 GCA_002405565.1 Clostridiales bacterium UBA4653 | reverse complement strand
ATCGATGTAAATTTACTTTCAAGTTTATTTAATTTTCTTGCGGATTAAAATATATGTTGCGTATATTTGTATGAAGCATTAAAAAGTGTTGAAATTTGGCTATTTGCGGCATCACTTTTTAGAGTGGAAAATTTTTACGGCAAAAATGAGCTTATTTGCTAAATAGGCATTGCTATTTTCGTATTATCGTGTTATAATTAGTCGGAAGCTGGAAATATGGTTATTTCATTGATGAGATAACTCTGCGAAAAATGTCAAATTGTGTATAAAACGGGTGCCTCCATTCGTTTCTTTGATATTTTTATAAAGCTGTTTGACAGCTAATGGTACCACTAGGGTATCATATAGGAGATTTGTGGGGAAAACAGGAAGAGAGGAGACCGGGGGATACTGAAAAGCGGGGGGCTTTTCGGTACATGGTTGATATGGGAAAGGGAAGCGCACAGTATTTATCGAACAGAGAGAAAATCTATGATTTCAAAATCTTGAAAGGAACCGACCCTGAGATTGTAAAGGTCTCGGGGAATAAAGCATATTTGTTTTTTAAACGAGCCTTCGATATAGTATTTGCTATTGCTGTAGGTCTCGTTTTATTTTTATTTATGCCAATAATTGCTGATTATTACGAAAGACTTTTGCTTGTACCAACCGAGTAAGACCTGATTCCTAAAAGGTGTGTGAGAATTTATGAATTATTCTGTTTTAATGTCGGTATATGCGAAAGAGAAGCCGGCATATTTTGACGAAGCCATAAGAAGTATATTGAATCAAACTGTGAGAACTGACGATTTTGTTATAGTTTGTGACGGAGTTCTGACGGACGAGCTGGATGCTGTTTTGAAAAGACACTTGTCGACGCATCCGGGGATAATACATCCTGTTTATTTGCCTGAGAACATTGGAACCGGAGCAGCTTTGAACATAGGCATTGCGCACTGCAGGAACGAATTGGTGGCCAAGATGGACTCTGATGATATATCCATCCCAACCAGATGTGAACAGCAACTGAAGGAGTTTGTCGCAGACGAGAAGCTTACGGTTCTCGGAGGTAATATTATTGAATTCACTGACAGCACCAGTACCCCCATCAGCAGACGGATGGTTCCGTGCGATAACAGCGGTATAAGGAGATATGCAAGACGCAGACAGCCGTTCAATAATGTGACGGTTATGTACAAAAAAAGTGCGGTTTTGGAAGTCGGCGGGTATAAGGAGATGACCCGCGGAGAAGATTATGATCTGTATATAAGACTTTTGCTGAAAGATTTTTATTGCAGAAATATTAATGAAAATCTGGTCTACGCAAGAATAAAAGATAAAGGTGAGGAAAGAAGAACATCGCTGGCTACTTATCGCGGTTTCATAAAAACCAGATGGTACGCGCTGCAGACAGGATATTCGAATTTATGGGATTTTATAGTTGCGTGTAGCGCACAGAC
>DHMB01000052.1:0-4304 GCA_002405565.1 Clostridiales bacterium UBA4653 | reverse complement strand
CGGCGGTATTTTTGGCACCGGATTCTTTGCAGGAATATATTTATCGGCGAATATTGCATAAGCCGGTTGAAGATTTGCTGTCAAATAAAAATAAGCAGCGGGACAAGTATCTTTCAATGAGATAGAAACAAATTCACGTACATATAAAACTTTGGAGGATAGATCGCGAATATGGTGAAAACTAAAACTCCGTCCGGTGTGACGGATAATAACGAGATAACATTATGGAGCGTGGCACGGTTGCTGCTGAGCAAGTTTTATTGGCTGCTAATCTCCGGCTTCGCCTGTGCGCTCATAGTTTGGCTTATTACGACATTTCTTATTGCTCCGACATATGAGTCGAGGGTGAGCTTCTATGTCTATAATAATGCTGACAAATCAAATCATGCGAGCACGATAAACAACAGTGACCTTCAGGCGGCGGAGAGCCTTGCGACTACATACTCAAAGATACTTGAGAGCAACTCGGTGCTTGATGCGGTGCTCAAGGATCTCGGAGACAAATCGGATCTTAGCAGAAAAGATCTCAGCGAAATGATCAATGTTTCGGTGGTTTCCGATACGCAGCTGCTCGAGGTTGTTATCAAATCCAACAGCGCGGAATTTGCTTGCGATGTCGGAAAATCATTTGCAAATGTTGCGCCTACAGAAATAGTCAGAATAACCAAGGCGGGCGGAGTCGAAGTCGTTGACCGGCCGGAGGTTGCAACGGAAAAGTCATCTCCCAGAACCGTTTTTGACACTGCGATAGGTTTCCTTATCGGTGTCATGGGAATTTCAGTTGTACTGATACTTAAGATGCTTTCGGATACAACGATATATCTGCCGGAAGATATAGAAAGCCTGTCCGGCGTAACTGTTTTGGGACAGATACCCGAGATAGATGTGTCCGGGGATGAACATACTTATTGGAAACTTACGAAAGGAGGGGTGATACGCTGTGAAAATAAGAAAAATAAAGATGATAAATCGGAAAAAAACAGCGACTGATACAGTTTCAGTCAACAGGAAAAGGCTCATAAACAACGATAGCCCCTTTGCAATAAAAGAGGCATATGTAAAGCTTCGTACAAGCCTGATGTTCTGCATGAAGGCCGACAAAGAAGGCCCGTGCAAGGTTTTTGCGATAACGAGCGCGAATCCCTCGGAGGGAAAAAGTCTTACGGCGGCAAACATTGCGATAAGCTATGCGATGCTCGGCAAAAAGACGCTGCTCATCGACGCGGATATGCGTAAGCCCACTCAGCGCAGACTTTGGAAAGTTGATATATCAACGGGTCTTTGCGATTTTCTTGCCGGTATGGGTCCGCTTGAGCTTGTGAGGGTAGAAAATCTGCCATTGTCGATAGTGTGCACAGGCACAATACCGCCCAATCCGTCGGAGCTTTTGGCGTCGGATATAATGAAGCAATTCATTAAGCGGTGTGCAAAAAGCTACGACTATGTGATCATCGACACCCCGCCGATAAATACTGTTGCTGATGCACAGATAATTTCGACATATGCCGACGGCGTAGTGGTTGTTGCAAAGTCGGGTTCGACGACCTCGGACGAGCTGAGCATGGCACTGGAAGCAGTTGATCGTGCTGGCGGCAATATGTGCGGTGTAGTTGTCAATGATATGAATATGAAATCGCTTAAATATTCCTATAAATATAGATATAGCGATAAAGATAAATACGGTTATAAATATGGCTATAAATACGGACACAAGTATGGATATCAATATTCATATGAGGATATGCCGAACAATGCTAAGTGAGTGATACTGCAATGGATGTTACTTTCGATTATCATTCCCACATACTTCCCGGGTGCGATCATGGAAGCGACGGAATAGAAACATCGCTAAAACAGATAGAAATGGCTAAAAGTGCGGGGATAAAAACCATATGCGCGACCCCTCATTTTTATCCGCACAAGGAGAGTGTGGAATCATTTCTTGCGAGGCGGCAAAGAACATATGAGGCTTTGAAAGAAAATCTGCCAGATGGTGCGCCAGAGATAATTCTCGGTGCTGAAGTGCTGATCTGTGACGGAATGGATCAGCTCGACGGACTTGATCGCCTGTGTCGTCAGGGGACAAAAGAACTGCTGCTTGAGCTACCGTTCTATAAATGGCCGGAATCGGTATGGGAGACAGTCGACTGCCTCAACGACCGTGATGATATACGGATAGTTATCGCCCATGCCGACAGATACCCGCCGGAAGATATAGAAAGGCTGATAGGCGAGGGATTTCTGTTGCAGTTGAATGTCGAATGCTTCAAAAATCCTCTGCGACGGAAACGGTATATATCCTGGATAAAAAAAGGATATGTTAAATATCTCGGCAGCGATATTCATATGCTCGGCAATGGGTACAGAGATTGGGAAAAGTGCAAAAAAATACTGAGAAAGCACATGTGATGGGGAGGACAGAAAGGTTGAGTTTCGTCGAAAATATGCGACCGTTGGTTTCTGTGGTTATGCCATCATATAATTCTGAAAAGTATATATCTAAAGCGATACAATCAGTAATAGCACAGACTTATGAAAACTGGGAACTTCTGATTATTGATGATGGTTCAACGGATGGTACTGCAAACATAGTCAAACAGTTTTCAGATGTTGACTCGAGAATAACTCTCTATAGTAACTCAAAAAACATGGGAGTTGCGCTGACACGCAACAAAGGCATGGATTTGGCGAAAGGTAGTTGGATAGCACTGCTTGACAGTGACGATGTGTGGCATAAGGACAAGCTTGAGAAACAGCTAGAGCTTGCCGGAAAAACCGGTGCGGACATAGTCTATTGCTCGTATCGCTTAATAGATAGTTGCGGCAAAAAAATATCCGAATTTATTGTTCCGCCGATTACATCATATGAGGAAATGTTAAAGAGCAGTGTCATAAGCTGCTCCACAGCAATACTTTGCAATAATTCTGCTGGAAAACACCGATTTACAAGTGATAATTTTCATGAGGACTAAGTCTTTTGGCTGGGTTTGATAAGAGATGGATTTGAAGCGGTTGGCTGTGAGGAACCTCTCTCGGATTACAGAGTTGTCGAAGGCTCAAGGTCACACAACAAAATAAAATCAGCAAAAAATAGATGGATAGTCTATCGCAAGGTAGAGAAACTCCCTTTAAAAGAAGCCGTTTGCGCTTTTGCGTCATATACATATAACGGATTCAGAAAATATAAGAGGCTGTAAATATGGTTGATTCGGTACGGGTTAGCAAACTTAATGAACATCAGAAAATTTTACTTTCCATATTAAAAGATTTTGACGCCGTATGCAGAAAACATAATATTCAGTATATGCTTTTTGCTGGCACTGCATTGGGGGCAATCAGGCATCGCGGCTTTATTCCGTGGGATGACGATGCGGATGTTATTATGCTGCGGTCGGAGTATGAGAAGTTCTTTGAATGTGCCGCGAAAGATTTTGATATCGAGAAGTACTTTGTTCAGCGGGAGTTCAGCCCACATTGGCCGATGCAGTTTTCAAAGCTGCGGCTCAATAATACGGCGTGCATAGAGAAATATCATCCGAAAGACCCCGAAATTCATCAGGGCATATATATAGACATTTTTCCGTGTGACAACCTGGCGGATAACAAAACAGTCAGAAAATTTCAGTTTTTGGCTTCAAAAATAGTAATTACAAAGGCACTTTACGCCCGGGGATATGAGACTGACAGCATTGCTAAAAAATCTTTTATGCAATTTTGCCGTCTACTTCCGCTTGAGCCGTTCAGACGGTTTTGCGTCCGCAGTAAAGACAGTGGCTCCAATATGGTTCATTCTTTTTTTGCGGCAAGTAAAAAATATGAAAAAAGCGTTTTCCCGCGCGAATGGTTTGAAAAAACAGTGCGGGTGCCGTTTGAGGATACTCAATTTCCCGTGTCGAGTCACTGCGAAGAACTGCTGACCGAGCTCTACGGCGATTATCTGAGAATACCGACGCCCGAGGAAAGAAAGTGCAAGGAGCACGCCGCAATCATAGACACCGAGCGCTCTTACAAGGGGTATCTTGACGAACAGCAAAAAATGAAAATAGATGTATACACCCGGAGTATAAGATAAAATAACATCAGGAAGGTCTTAAACATAATTAAGTTGAAAGCGGCTGCGTTCTTGCATTTTTAGAATCATGTTGCTGGTAGATCTTTATGTTACTGTATAGCTGGTTATAGAGGAGATATGTATGAAAGATAGTTTTTTATATAAGAGCTAATTACTTTTCATATATGTAACGATACTTAAATTATCTTATTGATAATTTAAAATAAAGTGGGCAGTGTAAAGTTAAAATGAA
>DHMB01000027.1:6706-7261 GCA_002405565.1 Clostridiales bacterium UBA4653 | reverse complement strand
GAGCTTGTACTTTGCGAGAGCCGCCGCCGTAAGACCGCCGGTCACTCCCGCTCCGATAATCGCAACATCGTAAATCATTTTCTTTTTATCTCCAAATCTTTATTTCAATACGTCGGGAATGCAACTTGCGTCCCCAACGATATAATCAATGTTATATTCCGTTTCCCTTGCCTGCTGTTCGGTTGTTTCTCCGCTCAGAACAAGCATTGTTTTGACCCCAGCGTTTATTCCGCAGGCAATGTCCGTATACATTCTGTCTCCGATGACAAGCGTGTTTTCCTTGCAGATTGAAGGATCCTTTTTCTTCATCCATTCAATTGCAAGAAGCGGCATTTCGGGACGCGGCTTGCCGATATAATACGGCTTTTTGCCCGTCGCATTGAAAAGCATACCGCAAACGGAGCCGCAATCGGGAACATAGCCGTATTCCGTCGGACAGACGAGATCAGGATTCGCCGCAATGAACGGGATGTCCTTCTCTGTCAGAAGTCTTGAAACATCGTCCAGCTTTTTATATGTAAGCTCTGTGTCATAACCCATGACAACGCCTTCGAT
>DHMB01000027.1:0-6671 GCA_002405565.1 Clostridiales bacterium UBA4653 | reverse complement strand
TCGATATCGTCCGAATAATCCTCGCAAACGCAGACGCCCGCTTCGCGCAGTTCCTTTTTGAATGACTCCGTTCCGGCGACGTACAGCCGCTTTCCGGGAAGATTTGCGTTCAGATAAAGGGCTGTCGCCTGTGACGACGTTATAAAGTCGCCTTCGCTTGCGTCAATGCCGAGCTTTCCGAGCTTTTCGACATACGCCGAAACACTCTTTGATGAGTTATTTGTCATGAAAAGGTACGTTTTTCCCTGCTCACGTATCACGGAGAGCATTTCTTTTGTAAACGGGAAAAGATTATTGCCGAGGTATATCGTCCCGTCCATATCAAAGAGGAAGAGACGGATATCGGCAAGGGTCGTGATGTCGCCTTTGAGTATCATATAATTCTTTCTGTTGCCTTTCTGTATTCCGTCGGACAGACGCCGTATTTCTTGCGGAAAAGCGCAGAGAAATAGAGCTGATTGTCATAACCGAGCATTTTTGATATTTCGCCTATCGGAAGCTCGCCGAGGGCAAGCATTTCCCTTGCGATACGGAGCTTTTCCGATATTATAAAGTCCTTCGGGGCATAACCTAGGAGCCTTTTGAACATACGGTAAAACGAGTCGGGCGTCATTCCGAGAATGTCCGAAAGCTCTCCCTGCAGAATGTTTCTTCTTATGTTTGCGTGTATGTACCGAAGAACCTCCGCGAGCTTTTCGTGCCTTTCCATTATGTCGCTGCCGCCCGATTTCGGCACGGCTCCGTTAAGAACTATTCTTGCAAGACGGCAAACGTCGCATTGCATTTTGACTGCGTTTTCAAGGCGCGAATTTGTGAATTCCCTGTCCGCGAAAAGCGAGCAGAGCTCTTTGCATATCGACGTTATTTCCTCGCCGGTGCTACCCGTGAAATGGGTTTCAAAGTCAAAAAGCGAGAATACCTGAAGGTTTGAATATACGGACAGACTCACCGCCGCAAAGACAAGCGTGCTTTCCTCGCAGACGTCAAGCGTATATTCCGTGTCGCACGGTACAAGCACCGCCTCTCCTTCCGATACGGCTATCTGCTTTTCGCCAGTGTCGATGAGGAAGCTTCCGGCTTCCGCGCACAGGAAAAGCTCGAAAGGCAATTTCGTGGCAAGAACCGTTTCGTTGTGACGGTATTCTTTTCTTTCCGAAAGCATGAGCCTTGCGGAAACTGTGTTTTCAAGTGTCAGCCTTTCCAAATTCATTCCTCCGTTTTTATTTATTTCGCTATGTAGAATACGTAGTAGAAGTAGACCGCGACTGCGGAAATGACAGTCAACACCACAAGCGTGATTATGTTTGCGCGCGTGAACTTCCGTTCGGAACCGGCATGCGCCGTCAGCTTCATACGCGCAGTGAACGGGACGATTGCAAACAGGAACAGTGACAGAAGCAATGCCTCCGCAGGCAGAAGCGCCGCATTTTTCAAAGTTCTTGCCAATGTGAAAAATTTATAGGTTGAATCAATCCCGAAATACGCATAATACCAACGCATTATAACCGGCGTGAGAATTATGTTGCACACAAGCACAACGGTAAACCTCGCAAGTATCACCCTTCCGACAGAAAGCCTTGCTCTGTAAAAGAAGAGACCGAAAACAAACGAGCTCGACATGGCAATCAGTATGTACGGGAAAAAATAATCTCCGTGCGGGAAAAGAAACGCGCCGAGCGTATCGCTTATCGCTCCGCTTGCAAGCCCGACGAGCGGGCCGTATATCATAGAGCCGAGCGCATTTGCAAAAAATCCGACCGATATATAAAGCGCGTTCGGTATAAGCGGAATACTGAGACTTCTCAGAATTATCCGGAGAGCCGTTATCATAGCGGCTATTATTATCGTTCTCGGATTTCCGAATTCGGAGACCGCATGCTTCCAGTAGTCCCTATGAAACGGAGACGGAAAACACTCAAAAGACGAGCCCTGCGTATTCATTCGTTTTCCCCCTTTCACTGTAATTGCTCTGCCGCGAGCAAAGGCGCGGAAACACCCGCCGTTCCCCGCGGTAACGGAAACGCGCCGCTTTGCAGTTTTCAGAATACCGGCGGCGACAATCAGTCGATTGCCCCGCTTTGCGGCGCGCTTCGCGATGTCCATAATATATCAGAATGATTATATCACTAAAAAACGTATAATTCAATAGAAAGAGACAAATTTATATGTGTTTTTTACGCAGGCATTATTTTTTGAGAAGTCCGAGAAAGGCGGCAGAGACTCTGTCCATATCCGAAAGTCCGCCCTTTGTGAAGAGAACGTAATCCCTGTAATAAAGAAATTCGGTATTTTCCGCGGGGTCACACGGAGCGGGCTCATAATTGCTCTTCATTTCAGCGCACAGCCGTTCCGCGTCGATTGACGTTTTCGCCTTTATCAATATTATTTCAAACCCGTCCGAAGAAAACGCCGGAGAAAACACAGCCGCGCTTTCAACACAGCTTTTATAAGTTTTTTCGGAAATGCCGATGATATAGCAATCGTCTTCTTTTATATCTTTATCCGCAAGCTCCCTTTCGGACGCGCTTTTTATCTCTGACGACATTTCGGAAAAAGATATATTTTTCATCTCGCCGCAGGAGCAAAGAATAAGCGCCGCGGCAAGCGCGGTTATAACTATTTTTTTCATAAAAAATCACCTCAAAGCTATTGTTTGAGGTGATTTGTGTTTTTATTCGTCAATGCGCTTCATACCAGCTCCGACCCTGCGAAATTTCAACGGTCAGCGGCACGGAAAGCGACGCCGCATGCTCCATTTCGTATTTCAGTATCTGCTCGGCTCTGTCCGCACAGCTCTCCGCCGCTTCGACGATAAGCTCGTCGTGAACCTGCAAAATAAGTCTTGCGTCAAGCTGTTCCTCTTTCAGCCGTTTGTCAACGGCGACCATTGCCATTTTTATGATGTCCGCCGCCGCGCCCTGAATCGGGCTGTTCATCGCAACTCTTTCCCCAAAAGCAATCTCGTTCTTTCTGTGCGATTTAAGCTCCGGAATATATCTGCGACGACCGAACAGCGTCGTTACATAGCCGTCACGCTTGGCTTCTTCAACCACGTCGGAAAGATACTGTTTTATCTTCGGATATGACTGAAGATAGCTTTCTATATATTCCGCCGCCTGTCTGCGACTCGTGTGCAGGTCAGCCGCGAGAGAAAACTCTCCCATGCCGTACATTATTCCGAAGTTGACGGCTTTCGCCTTCTTGCGCATTTCAATTGTTACTTCGTCCTTTGAAACTCCGAACATCTTCATTGCCGTCGACGAATGAATGTCAAAGCCGGAAAGAAATGCTTCCCGCATATTTTCGTCGCCCGAAACAGCGCAGAGCAGGCGCAACTCTATCTGCGAATAGTCCGCGTCGATAAGAACTCTTCCCTCGCTCGTCGGGACGAAAAATTTGCGGAATTCCCTGCCGAGCTCGGTTTTTATCGGAATGTTCTGGAGGTTCGGTTCAGCCGAGGAAAGCCTGCCCGTTGCCGTAACAGCCTGCTTGAATCTGGTATGAACTCTGCCGTTTTCGTCTGCCGCTTCAATAAGCCCGTCCGCATAGGTGCTTTTCAGCTTTCCGTCCGCGCGGTATTCGAGAATATAGTCTATGACGGGAGAAAACGGGCGTAGCGACTCAAGCACCTCGGCGCTTGTCGAATACCCGCTCTTCGTCTTTTTTCCCGTCGGCAAATGCATTTTCTCAAAGAGAACCTCTCCGAGCTGCTTCGGTGAATTTATATTGAATTCCGTGCCGGCAAGCATATATACCTGCTCGGCAAGCTGTCTTTGAGCCTCTCCGAGTACGGACGAAAACTCCGCGAGCTTCTCAGTATCGACCTTGAATCCCTCGCTCTCCATTTTATAAAGCACTCTCGCAAGCGGGAATTCCGTCTCCTTATAGAGCTTCATCTGCCCTGTTTTTTCAAGCTCGGCGACAAAAACACCGTAAAGTGCAGATATATAGTGCGCTTCCGACGCCGTGTCGCTTACTTCCGCACAAAGATATCTTGAAACAAGCTTGGCAAGCGATGTGTCGCCAGCCCCGCCCATGCAGACGTAGCCCATAAGCATTACGTCATCTATGCAGGAAGAAAAGTCGATACTGTATTTTTCGAGTAAATTTCTGTAATCCTTTACGTCATAGCAAACAAGCCTTGCCCCGCCGCAAAGAAGGTTTTTGCTTTGCGCAATTCCGTTTATACAAAGCAATTTTTCATCGCACGAAAGGTATATCCTGTCGTTTTCAAAATCTATTGAGCAACCGTACACCGTGCTCCGGTCAACGTCGCCCGCGCTCGCCTCTTTTACTTCCGGCACCTCCGGAGCTTTGTCCGCGACCTCCGCCGTCTCTCCGAGTCCGAAACGCTTTATAAAGCCCGAAAAATCGAGCTTTCGGAACATATCATAAAGCGCCGCGCTGTCAACGCCCTTGTATTCAACATCGCAAAGAGCGGGCAGCGACGGAACGTTTTTGTCTATCCTTGCAAGCTCGCGGGAAAGATATACGTTTTCCTTGCTCGCAATCAGCTTTGTCATTGTATTCGTCGACGCGCTTCCGGAGGAAAGATTTTCATAAAGATTGTCTATATCTCCATATTCGGCAATCAGCTTTCCCGCCGTTTTTTCGCCTATGCCGGCAGCGCCGGGGATGTTATCCGAGCTATCGCCCATCAGCGCCTTCATATCTACAAACTGCGAAGGGTCAACGCCGTATTTTGCGCGGAATGCCTCCGTATCGTATTTTACGGATTCTCCCGTCGTCGCAAGCAAAACGGTTGTGTTTTCGTTTATGAGCTGGAGAGAGTCTCTGTCACCCGTGACGATATATGTCATAACATCATTTTCGCCGCATATGCGTGAATAGGTGCCAAGGATGTCGTCCGCTTCGTAGCCCGAAAGCTCAACGCAATGCGCGCCCATAGCCCGCAGACATTCCTTTGCGGGGGCAAACTGCGAAAGCAGGTCTGGCGGGGTCGCGTGCCTGCCGGCTTTGTATTCCGCAAACATTTTATGGCGGAACGTCGGCGCGTGAACATCGAAGGCAACGACAAAATAATCGGGCTCTATCTCCGCTACGTGCTTTGAAATTATATTTATCATCCCATAAATTGCGTTTGTCGGCGTGCCGTCCCTTGCGGTCAGCCCGCGGACACCGTAATATGCGCGGTTTATTATCGAGTTTCCGTCAACGCAAAGCATTTTCTTCATATCGCTTCAGTCCTCTTTTCCGATTGTTAAGCATAGTATATCACATTTTTTATTATTTGCAAACAAAATCTTGACAAATCGAAAAGGTTTTGTTATAATAACATTCGCGATGCTACTATGGCTCAGTTGGCAGAGCGCGTCCTTGGTAAGGACGAGGTCGCCGGTCCGAATCCGGCTAGTAGCTCCAAAAATCCCGCACTTGCGTGCGGGATTTTTATTTTCCTCTATTTCAGCGGCAAAAGCATTAAAACAAGCTCCTGCCATCCGGTCAGGCGCGAACGGAACCCCTTCGGGTTTCTTCCGTACTCGACAAATCCAAGGCTTTTATAAAGGTTCATAGCGGCGACATTGTCAGATACGACGTCCAGTTCAAGCTGCTCATATCCGGCGATATTTGCGCACTCTATGCACGCTTCCGCAAGCGCCCTGCCGATTCCGAGTCCCCAATAAGCCTTTTCAACGCTTATCCCGAACTCCGCGCGATGACTGACTTTTTCCTTTCTGCCAACGGCGTCAATCCCAGCCGTTCCGACGATCCTGCCGTCGATAAAGGCGCATATCTCTATCTCCCTGTCGCTTTCTTCCTTTGAGGAAAGATAAATTTTTTCCATTTCGATTTCCATAATATTTTCATCCGGATAGGAAAGCAGGAAGTCCGTCTCGCTGTGCGTCAGGCGGAACGTTCTGCAAACCTCTTCGGCGTCGGCGGCGGTTGCATTTTTCAAAACACAACTGCGACCGTCCTTCAAAGTAACAGTCTTTTCAAATCTCATTATTTCTTTCTCCCGTAAGGCTTTTTCTGCTGACGGCACCACGTTTTCATAACAAAGTTATGCGAAAGATGTTTGACAGCAAACACCTGAAGTCTTGCCGCGGAGCCGCAGACCGAAACCTTTTTATGCTTTTTCATATCCTTTATCGCACGACTGACAACCTGCTCTGCCGTGTAATAATGGCTGTAATAAGTTATGACGGAATCATCCTCGACGGCATGGTCAAAAAACTCCGTCTTTACCCAGAACGGGCAAACAGCCATAACGTCAATTTCCTTCGGCGCAAGCTCTGCGGCAAGCCCCTGCGAGAAGCTGAGCACAAACGCCTTGCTTGCGGCGTAAACGTTTATATAAGGCACAGGCTGGAAAGCGGAAAGCGAACCCATTTCATATATCTGGCTTCCCTTTTTCATATAAGGAATCGATTTGTATGTCATGCCGACAAGCGCCATGTCATTCAGTTCTATCATCTGATAATATGTTTCAAGAGGCATATCCGTCGTTGCGGCAAATTTGCCGAAGCCTCCGGCGTTTACAAGCACCTCAACCTCCGGCTTTTCCTCTTCAAGCATTTTTCCGTATGTCTCTATGCTTTCCTTCTTCGTAAGGTCGAGAGAAATCGGTCTTATCTGCGCGCGCGTCTTGCCTTTCAGCTCTTCAAGGCGGTCAAGCCTGCGGGCAATGACCCATATCTCGTCAAAAT
>DHMB01000144.1:195-5412 GCA_002405565.1 Clostridiales bacterium UBA4653 | reverse complement strand
CAACCTTCCATATAAGGTATACACCGCCGGAGATCGAGGGCGCGTAGAAGATAAGAGTTACAACAGCTCTTACCTTCGGGGGCAACTCGTTTATGAACCACGCTGTTATAAGCGAGAGGAAATATGAAACGGGGCCTGTGATGACCGCGAATATAAGCGTGTTCTGAATTGCCGTGAGGAATATATCGTCGTCAAAGAGGAGACGAAGATAGTTTTCGATAAAGACGAATTTCGCGTCTTCAATAAGATTGAACACCGTAAAGCTGTAATATATCGAAAGAACAACAGGGCCAACCGTAAACGTAAAGAATATAAGGAAGTAAGGCAGAGCCATGATATAAGCGTGATAATTGCGCTTTATTTCTTTCCATGTCCACTGCAGTTTCGTCATATCCTTACGCGATACGGGTCTGCGCACGGCTTTTACGGGCGTTTTGGAATTGTCAGACATATTCCGATTTTCTCCTTTTCTTGTGATTTGGATTTGACGTTTTTCTGCTTAAGCATCCTTTTTATCGTCTTCGGATGACTTTGAGGGAATGTAGAACTGTCTTGAAAGCTCTTCTCTCTTTCTGTCCATTTCGCTGTTGATCGTGTTGATATAGCTCATGATGGACTCTGCGGGGTCTGCCTGATTGTTGTAAACAGCAAGGAAAGCAAATCCGACATAACGGGAGATGATATAACTTCCGGGCATTTCGTTCACGCAGTAAAGGTTCGGGATGATACGTTTCAGCTCCTTGACCTCGGACGCCGTCCATGACATCTGGTCGAAAGCGTTTACGTTCGCCGTCGCATATTTACCTGCGGGGCCGAGTAGCGCGATAAGTTCGTTTGCATAACGGCTCTGGATGTTGTCTCTCATCCACCATTCCATGAAGCAGAAGCCCGCCTCGTCCGTGCCGCGCTCTTTTGCGTCCTTCATCAGTACCATTGCGGATACGGAAGAGGGAGTTGCGTGGTTTACGGTGCCGTCCTCACGTTCAACGCCGGGGAGAAGTGTGAAGCCCCAAAGGCCTTTAAGCTCCGTAGCGTAGATTGTGAACTGGTTGTAGAATGAAATATAATCCGCTATCAATACCGGCATCTCACCCGTGCGGAAACGGTTTGCCGCGTCATAGGTTATCGGGAAGCGGTACTGCGTGTAGAATTTACACATCTGGTCAAATGCGCGGAGCGACGCGTCCTCGCCGAACGATACCGAGCGTCCGCCGTCCGTATAGAGCGAGCCGCCGTTCTGATACATGAACATATAGAACGTTGTCGTCGCAGAACCGGAGGTTCCCATGCCGACCATGTAGTTTTTGGACTGGAGCTTCGGAACCATCGCCTTGAAATCCGTCCATGTCTGCGGTATCGAGATACCGAGCTCTGCAAGGATGTCCTTGCGGTAGAACATTACGTTGAATGACTGCGTCTGCGGGATACCGTAAACCGCGGTCTGACCGTCTGTCGAGTCAAGCGCGACTGTGAGAGGAGTCATCGAAGCCTCGCTGAAGCGCGACTTGAGCTCTTCAAAGCCGTCATACTGGCTGACGTCGAGGAGCGCGCCACGGACGGCATAGTCGATAACCGTCGTCTGACCTTCGCCCATCATGACGTCGGGGCCGACGCCTGCAAGCGTTGCCGGAAGGAGCGTACCGCCCGCAACCAGCTTAAGGTTTACAGATATATAAGGATAACTGTTTCCGAAGTCCTCGTCGATAAGGTCACGGATTATCTGTGCATACTCGCGGGATACCGTTGTCCATACGCTGACCTGAACGACCTCGTGGTCGTCGGATGAGGAAGCGAAGGAGTAGCCGTTGTATACGAAGCTGTATGCAAAAGCCTTGACCTCAAACGCGAGCTCCTGGAAGAAGTTTCCGTTTGCCTTGGGAAGTTTTTCTTCGGCAGGCTGGATTACGAAATAGTCAATTGTGAGCGACTGCTCCGTTATGTTGTTGAGCCATGTACCGAGAGAACCGATGTGATTTTTGAGAGCCGTGAAGTTCTTTGCGATCTGCCCTTCACTGTCGCGGTTCATCTTTGCAAGTATCTGTGCAACGTTGAGAAGCGTTGCGGAGTTCGAGCTTGCTTTATCCTTATTTATCTTCTTGAACTCTTCGGAGAGAGCCGTGAGTCTTTCGGAAAGAACCTTCATCTCCGCGATCTCATTAGGAATACGTGTGTAGAAGCTGTAATCCATGTATGAGTCGGGGTTTGTGCCGGTGATCTGAAGAATCTTCAGGTAGATGGCGTTTATTCTTGTCAGACAGTCGCTGACCTCGGAATAAATCTCGCCGAAGTTACCGAGCGTAACTTCAAGGGAGAATGTGTGCTTGCCTTCGGAGAGGTATATCTCGAATTCGGTTGTACCGTCCGAAAGAGCGCCGATCTGCCAGTTCTTGTCGTATGCGAATTCAAGGTTGTTCGCTTCTTCAAAAGGAACTTCCCCGTCAACGCGGAGTCTTCTCGAAACGAAAAGTCCGGCAACAGCATTCTGAAGGTATCTGGGGTTTATCGTATACATTCCCGCTTTGCCTTCTTCGACGGTTATCGTCCACTCGTACCACTGACCGACCGAGCTCCAGTTTGAGCCGCCGACGGTGTTGAGTCGCTGATAGCATGCGTGCTGAGGACTCGTTATGGACGATGTCGAATCGCTGACCGCATAAAGCGTGCCGTCCGACGTTGCGGAGTAATGCTCTGCTTCAATGTATATCTTTGAGCCCGCGGGAGCTGCCGTATAGCCCTTGCTTCTGCATTCTTCGAGGTATTCGGCATATGTCTTCTGAACGTTTCTCTTGCGGAGAGTGACAGTTTCAAGGACAAGCGATTCCTTCTGGGATTCAAGCGTTATCTTGTTTTCGCCTTTTTCAAGGTAGAAATAGAAGTCGCCACTGTAATAACCCGTAGGGTCGCATACAGAATAAGTGAGCCATTCGGGCGAGTTGACCTTCGTAGGTCTCTTTTCGTTGTGGTTTCCGTCTTCCTCAAAGTAGATGTCGCCGTTTTCATCACGGAGATAGTTGTCTGTCCATCTCTTCGGGAAAACAAGGTTTCTGACCTCGTTTACCGGCACCTTGCCGTTTATACGGAGAGTACGCTCAACGTTTGTCGATCTTTCGCTTATCGGATAATATCCGAATTCAATCGCGTAAAGACCCGACTCGGGAACGTCAAACGTCCATGTGACGGAGCCTGAGTCCGTTGTCATAAGTACGTTCTTTCTGCCGTCGAGCTCGTCGACAACGCCAAAGCCGTCATCGGTGCTTCCCGCCGTATGCTCGGAATAGTCAACCGCGCGAACGGTTATCGGGCTTCCGGCATAGGACGGCATGGAGCCGTACTTCTCTCTGTACTCTGCCCATTTGATGTCGCTGAGAATTTCAAGCGTCTCTTTTACATAGTCCTCGTCATCTGAGCCTGATGTTGCGAGGGCGGGCTCTGCGGCAAAAGCCACAAGGAGCGCGGAAGAGAGAACGAACAGTGAAAGTATCGCTGCGACAATTCTTGCAAAGAATTTCTTTCTCATGAATTTCCTCCTGCGGATTAAAAAATGCAAACCGTCCCTGCCGACTGCTTTCCGGCGCGGGACGGAAAATTTTTATACACAAATAATATCATAAATATTCATACAAAGTCAATTGCTAAATTTCGCTTATGGGGCAATATTTTTCAGATTTCGCCTCCGTTTTTCGCTCTTTTCGGCAGATATTCCCGCGCGGTTTTTCAAAGTTGCTTTTTCGCCGTTTTCCGTCGTTTTGCCGCTTGCGCGGTCGACTGTTGTCGAAGCGCGTTTCCGGTAAATTGTCATTACCAAATAATCAAGCAGTCATGCGGATTTTTCGGATTTGAGTTTTCGATGTTCCGCGCATGGTAAATACAATTTAACACGATTTGTTGACGTCCGAGCAAAGAAATCACCCCGCCGTTTGTGCCTGTTGCACAAAAAACGAGGTGCTTTTTTTACTTTTCGTTATAATTGACAAAAATCCGAGCCGCAAATATCGCAAATGTCGATTTTTCAAATATTTTTCTAATAATTATGTGCAAATTGTTGCCGAATTATTAGAAATTCCTTATATTTCCATGCCCGAGCCTTTTTGCGAACGCACAAAACAGCTTCACTCTCCGCGCTCGATAACACCGCCGAAGGCGATTGCGTCACCGTCATAAAACACAGCGGACTGCCCCGGTGCCGCCGCGCGGACAGGCTCCGAAAAGCGGACTTTTGCCGTCTTTCCGTCGATTTTCACTTCCGCCATAACGGGCGGAGCCGCATATCTGACCTTTGCGAAAAGCTCAAAACAGCCGCTTTCCGTCGGCGCAAACTTCTGAAAATTAAGGTTTCCGACGGTTATTTCGCTCTTGTAAAGCTCTGCGTCATCGCCGACGGTAACCGTGTTTTTTTCGGGGTCGATGTCAGTGACAAAAATGCGTTTTCCAGCCGCAATGCCAAGCCCCCTTCTCTGACCTATCGTGTACGCCGCAATGCCCTTGTGCCTGCCGAGAATTTTTCCGTCCGCGCTTATGAAATCGCCCTCCGGAAGATTGCCATTGACCCTGCGCACAAAGTCAATCGCTTCTTCGTCGGGAAGAAAGCAGACGTCCTCGCTCTCCGCTATGTCGGCGGACGGCATATCGACGGCTCTTGCGCCCTCCCGCACGTCTGTTTTTATCATATTTTCAAGCGGAAAAATCACCCTCGCCAGCTGCTCCTGCGTAAGATTCCAGAGCATATAGCTCTGATCTTTTTTTGCGTCGCGACCTTTAACGGCAAAATATCTGCCGTTTTCGCTTCGCACGCCGGCATAATGCCCCGTCGCTATGTAGTCGCAGCCGAGCCGGTCGGCTTCGCTTATAAGCCCCGCGAATTTCACGTTTCTGTTGCACACGACGCACGGATTCGGCGTTCTCCCGCCCGCGTATTCGTCCGCAAAATAGGTCTTGACCTTCTCGTCAAATTCTTTCCGAAGGTCAAGCACGGAAAAAGGCACGGAAAGCGAATCGGCGCACTCGCGTGCGCCGGTCGTATCCGTAAATTCATGCATTATAAGCGTTGTTCCGAAGACCTCGTAGCCCTCGTTTTTCAGTTTGAGCGCGGAAAAACTGCTGTCAAGTCCGCCGCTCATTCCAAGCAGAACACGCTTCGCCATTACTTGTCTTCTCCGTCGTGGTTGTGGAAGTGTCCGTGCTCCTCTGCGTGGCAGCAGGAAGAGCAACAACCGTCGA
>DHMB01000144.1:0-131 GCA_002405565.1 Clostridiales bacterium UBA4653 | reverse complement strand
TAAACTTCCTTGTCGATTCCCTGACGCTTGTAGTAATCGGCGATAGCCGCCTTGACAGCCTCCTCCGCAAGCACGGAGCAGTGTATCTTTGCCGGAGGCAGTCCGCCGAGAGCCTCGACAACAGCCTTGTT
>DHMB01000112.1 GCA_002405565.1 Clostridiales bacterium UBA4653 | reverse complement strand
CCGTTGCCGATGTGGCAGGTGATGATTTTTGTCTCTTCGACGGGCTTGTCAATCAGCTTTGCCATCTCTTTTGCAACGAAGCGGTGAGATGTGCCGTGTGCGCCATAGCGACGGATTTTATATTTTTCGATCATTTCATAGGGAATGGGGTAAGTATATGCGTATTCGGGCATTGTCTGATGGAATGCCGTATCGAAAACGAGCACCTGCGGAGTGTTCGGCATAACAGCCGTGCAACCTTCGATTCCCATAAGATGTGCGCCTGTGTGAAGCGGGGCAAAGTCGCGGCAGAGCTCGAGCTTTTCGAGAACTTCGGGAGTTACGAGGCAGCTTTCAAAGAAGTAAGGGCCTCCGTGGACAACGCGGTGACCGACTGCTTCGATTTCGCTCATGTCCTTTATGCAACCGAATTCGGGGTTTGTCAGATACTCAACGACGGTCTTCATTGCAACGGCGTGATTGGGCATTGCAATGTCGTTTTTGATTTTTGTTCCGTCTGCGAGCTTGTGTTCGATGATACCGTCAATGCCGATTCTTTCGCAGATACCCTTTGAGAGAACCTCGGCTGTGTCTGTGTTGAAAAGCTGATACTTAAGAGATGAGCTTCCCGCGTTTACAACAAGTACTTTCATTTTTTGTTTTTTCCTCCGTTCCCGCTTGATTATGATTAAGTTAAGCGGTATAATAAATTCATACAAGGATTATTATACATCAGCTTTCGCTCGATTGCAACCCTATTTTTCCCCGAAAAAGGAGTTTTTTATGAAGATTTGCGCCGTCATATGCGAATACGACCCGTTTCACAGAGGTCACGAATATCAGATAGCGGAGCTGAAGCGCAGAGGATACAGCGTCATTGCCATAATGAGCGGCTGCTTTACCCAGCGCGGAACGGCGGCGGTCATTGATAAATACAAGAGGGCAAGGTCTGCCGTTATGTGCGGGGCAGATGTTGTTTTTGAGCTTCCGTTTCCGTTTTGCGCCTCCGGCGCGTCGACTTTTGCCTTTGGCGGAGTGCGGATTGCTGAGAAGCTCGGTATAGTCGATACGCTTGCGTTCGGAAGCGAAACAGGCGACGCAGAGGAGATAAAAGCGGTTGCTGCCAATATGCTCTCTGATGAATATTCAGCGGCGCTTGAAAAATCAAAGCAGGGCTACGGGAGCTATTCTCAAAGGCAGATATCGGCTTATGAAAGCGTTTACGGGAAAACACCTGTGCTTGAAGGCTCAAACGACCTCCTTGCGCTCGAATATGTCAAAACGATAATAAAGACGGGCGCAAAAATCGCTCCGCTTGCGATAAAAAGAGAAGGACAAGACTACGGAAAAACGGAGGGCGAAGGCTTTCTCTCCGCGTCGTCTGTGAGAAAAATGATATTTTCCGGTGACAGGGAGGGCATAAAAGCCGCTGTGCCGCAGGCGTCGGCAGAAGAGATAATCCCGTCTCTGGACGATGGGAAAATCGCAGGGACGGAGAAGTTGTTTCTCCCTTATGCCGCAAAATTCCGCACGGAAAGCATACAGTCGCTCAGGGGCACCGCCGAGATGACGGACGAGCTTTGCGGAAGGCTTATAAATTCCGCAAAGGAATCGACCGATTTTTCTTCTCTTGTTTTGGGAGCGCAGACAAGGCTTTATTCGGAGTCACGGGTGCGCAGGGCGATGCTGTTTTCGTTTCTCGGTGTGCGTGCGGACGAGATAAACGAGCCGACGTTCACAGTCCTCCTCGGAGCGGGAAAAGAGGGCAGAAAGATACTCTCGATGATTAAAAAATCAACCGATTTCCCGATAATCACAAAGCCCGCGGATTATGCTCTCTGCGGAGATGACGTCATAACCGATTTTGAACTTCTTCTCCGCGCGGAGGCTCTCTGGACGCTCTGCCTTGGCCGCCCGTCCGCCGCCGGAGAGCTTATGAAAAGAAATCCGTTTATATCGGAATAAATGATTGTTCGTAGCAGCCCGTTTGCTGAAAATGCAAACGGGCTGTTTTTGTGTCGAAAAACGCCTTGCGAGCGTAAAATATCGTAACGGATATATTCGGAGGCGATGATGGTTTTTTATAAATATCACGGTTGCGGAAACGACTTCGTGCTGATTGACGAGGTCAAAAATGCGGATTACAGGTCGCTTGCTGTCAGAATGTGTGAGAGAAGGCGGGGGATAGGTGCGGACGGACTTATCGTCTGTTCTCCGCGCCCGCCGTCGATGAGAATTTTCAACAGCGACGGAAGCGAGGCGAGTATGTGCGGCAACGGTATCCGTTGCGCCGCAAGATATTTTGCGGATACGGGCGTTGTTTCGTCCGAAAAAATATCAATACGCACGCTGGACGGGACAAAGACTGCGGAGCTTTGCGAAGGAGGAAATGTCACAATCGAGATGGGCGAGGCGCATTTCGGCTTTGCGGGCGGCTTTTGCAAAACATATATACTGGACGGCAGAAAGGTGCTCTTTTATGAGGCGTTTATCGGCTGTGCGCACGCAGTTGTTTTTTGTGACGACATATACAGAGAGCTGCTTTTCGGCACGGCGGAGAAGCTCAGCGGTTGCGAGCTTTTTCCGCAGAAAATAAACGTTGATCTTGTCCGTATCGACGGAAGAGGCGAGCTGACTGTCAGAACGTTTGAGCGTGGCGCGGGATATACCGCGGCTTGCGGAACCGGGGCTTGCGCGGCATATGCCGTCGCGAGAAAGCTGCGTCTCTGCAACGAAGATGTAACGATTCATTTTGAGCTAGGTGATCTGCGAGTCTTCGGCGGCGAAAAAATAAAGCTCTGCGGAGGAGCGGAGCTTGTCTTCAATGGGGAATGGGAGGAGATATGAAAGGAACATATACTGCGCTTGTCACGCCGTTTTCGGACGGCGGCGTTGACACAAAAAAGCTCTGCGAGCTGATCGATTTTCAATATAAAAACGGGGTGGACGGCATTGTTTTGCTCGGCACGACGGGCGAATCGCCGACAATTTCCGAAAAAGAAGCGGATGAGATAATATATGAAGGGCTGAAGGTGGCGGAGGGAAAAATCGACGTTGTCATCGGTTGCTCGTCGAACAGCACGGCGGAGGCTCTCAAAAAATGCAGGCGCGCGGCGTCGCTCGGGGCGGA
>DHMB01000114.1:429-5527 GCA_002405565.1 Clostridiales bacterium UBA4653 | reverse complement strand
TTGGCAAACATGCTGAATACGCGGGGAGCGTTTCCATCGGGGATTTCGCAAAGAACCTCAACGACATCGTCAAGAGCCTTCATTGCGACGCTGTCCCAGAGCTCTGCATGACCGGAAAGGTTGCAGAAAACCTTGAACCATTTGAGATAATCGGAGAAGTCGTCATAGCTGACGGCGATGACGGGAATGTCAGCCGCCTTTGCGGGCTTTTCGATAGTTGAGTAACCGCTCATTGCCGTGGAGCAGATGATAAGGTCGGGCTGCATTGAAACGATCTTTTCGGTATCCCATTTTTTGCCCGATGAAGTTGTGGCAACGACGGTCATTCCTTCATCGGCTGTGATGTCTCTGCCGATGTATTCGCTGTAAAGCTCCTGCGACGACGAGCCGCCTATGCATCCGTTTACAGAGCCGCCTGCGTCATACCAGAGGGTTGTGAAGCTTGCGTAAAGGTTGACGACGTTTTTCGGATTCTTTTTGATGGTTACGGTCGAGCCGTCCGTCGAGGTTGCGTCCTTGAAGGTTACGGAGTCCTCGCCGACGATGACTTCATCGGCTGCTTTAAGAAACTCTGCCTTGAGGGCTGCTTTCAGAGCGTCATTGTTTTTTGTGTCGTCTTCGCCGGACGGAGCTGTTGTAACGACGTCCGTTCCGGAAGTGCTTGTGCTTGATGTGCTGCTGTCCGGAAGATCGGGGTCATTGCCGGCGCATGCGGTGAATGCTCCTGCCAGAATGCAGAGGCAGAGAAGCATGGCAAATAATTTTTTCATTCGTTTTTTCCTCCATGTGTTTTGGAATTTGGTTTTATATCAAAGGTTGTCCTTTGCGGGATGAAATACGGACATCCGTGTATCGGGTCGCGATAAACCGCGGCTTCGATTTCAAAAATGTCGCGAAGATTTTTCTCGGTTACCATTTCATCCGGTGTTCCTGCCGTAAACAGAACGCCGTTCTTTACTGCCGCGAGGTAATCCGAGTAACGCGCGGCAAGATTTATATCGTGCAGAACCATCACAATGGTTATGCCGAGCTCGCGGTTAAGTCGCCGCACAAGTTCAAGTACCTCCACCTGATAGCTGACGTCAAGATATGTTGTCGGTTCGTCGAGAATCAGAATTTCGGGCTCCTGAGCGATTGTCATTGCGATCCATGCGCGCTGACGTTCACCGCCGGAAAGCGTTGAAAGAATTCTGTCGCTGAGATGGGTAAGCCCTGTGAGCGAAAGCGCACGGTCGATTATTTCGCCGTCGCCCGCCGTCATTCCGCGCCCGAAGCGGGAATACGGAAATCTTCCGTAAGAAACGAGCGTGCGGACGTCTATGTCGGGCGGTGACTCATGCACCTGCGAAAGATAGGCAATCTTCTGCGCGAGTTGCTTCGGCGGATAGGCGGACAGTTTTTTGTCGAGATATACGACCTCGCCGCGCTTCGGAGTTACGGCTTTTGAAACGGTTTTCAGCAGCGTGGACTTTCCGCACCCGTTCTGACCGATGAGCGTCACGACTTTTCCTTTCGGAATGTCGAGCGAAAGCCCGCGGAGCACTTCTTTTTTGCCGTAACATACGGAAATATTGTTGAATCCGAAGTACAATTCCGTCACCCCCTCTTGCCTTCGCGCGTGCGCAGCAGGTACAAAAAGAACGGTGCGCCGATAAACGAAAGTATAATGCTGACGGGAACCTCTCCCGGCGGAAGAATGACCCTGCCGATGGTGTCGCATATGCTGACGAGAGAAAATCCGAGCAGAGCCGACGCGGGGAAGAGGTATTTATAATCCGAGCCGACAAGAAGTCTTGCAATGTGCGGCACAACAAGGCCGACAAAGCTGATGAGACCCGATACCGATATCGCCGCGCCCGCAAGAAGAGAGGATACCGCAATCAGAAAGAATCTGAAAACCTCCGTGCGCAGTCCGAGAGCGTTCGCCGTTTCGTCGCCGAGCATGAGTATGTTCATTCGTGACGGCAGAAAAGCGCATATGAAAATTCCGACTGCGGCATAGGGAAGAATCATGCGGAAGCTCTCCCAGCCGACGCCGTTCAGTCCGCCAACGAGAAATCCCGAAGCATTTCCGAGCGATTCGGCAAAGAACGTTTTTATGATGTCATTGAAAGCGCCGAACAGCGCAGAGACCGCCATTCCCGAAAGAATCATTTTCACGGGCGAAACGCCCTTCTGATATGCAAGCGCATAAATCAGCATTGTGGTTACGAAGGCGCCGAATATCGAGCCTATCGGGAGCAGGTATGAATAAGCGGGAAAGGCGACGAGCGTAAGATATCCTATAAAGCTCGCGCCGCCCGTCACGCCGATTGTCGACGGGGACGCCATTGTGTTCCGCATGACTCCCTGCAGTATACAGCCCGAAAGCGACAGGCAAACTCCGACAAGTCCTCCGACGAGCACGCGCGGAAACCTGAGATTCCATATGAGCAGGCGCGCCATGCTTTCGTCATTGACAAACAATGCTTTTATAACATCCGGAACGGAAATTTTGACGCTTCCGATTCCCGTGCATATCAGCACGGAAAGCACCGATATGATACCGAATACCGCAATAAGAATTATCCGTGACGCTTTGCGTGCCGCGGATGCTCCTGCGGTCTGCGTATCGGCTGAAAGCTCCGAAACTTTTTTTGTGTTCATGCTTTTTTGAGAAATTCGGCGACAGCCGCGCGTGCGCCTTCCAGTTCCTCAGCATTCGGATGACCGAGCGACTCCTTCTGTTTTTCAAAACGCTCTGCGGAGAGATGACCCTTCTGACCTTCGGGAATACGCGTCCGGGCGAAGGTGCGGCGGAGGTCAATGCTTCCGCGGCAGAGATAATGACCGAGGAGGGTATTGTCGCGCGAGGCGAGCGCAATGACGTTTTCGCACACCTTTGCGGCGTGCGCCGTGTCAGTTGCGACGCCGAGCGAGCCGATGACAATCAGCTTTTTTCCGTGCATGCGGGAGATAAGGTCGATTGTGTCGTCATCCGCCGTGCCGTGGTTGCACCAATATGAAAGCACGAAGGTATCGAATTTGTCGATGACCTCGTCTGTTATGTAGCGTATGTTGTACGGGCCGACATGGTCGGGCACCGCTTCCGCTGCTGCCGCTGCGAGCTTATAGCCGTTTCCGGTAATCGTCGAGAAGATGATCGGAACCGTTTTCGCAAGATCGGGGCGGATTTCTTTTTTATGTACAAGCGATCTGCCGAGCTCCTCTGCCGTCTCTTCCGTGCAGGCGACGGGAAGCATTACGCACCTTGCGGCTTTGCCCACGCGCACGAGGCTTTCCGCAAATTCTTCTTTTCCTTCAAAAACTCCGAAAACGGCTGTCTTTTTGCCTTCGAGTCCCGAAAGACAGCGCGAAAAGACCGCGAGAAATTCGGATTCCGCAAAACCTTCGCCAAAGCCGAGTGCCGCGGCGTCATATCCGCCGAGCACCGCCGGGTCGACAGTTGCGTCAAAAATGTCTGCTGTTGCACCGTTTGAAATAGCTCCGGCGGAGATTTTTTCAGCCATGACAGAAATCGCCGCCTTGTCCGGTGCGCAAATGATTGCAAGTTTACTCATTGTTTTTCCTCCTTAACAGGATTTGGTTAGCCTCTGCTAACTTGCGTGTCTAAAAAATAAGCCAACGTCGGCTTTGAGTTTTTATACACACCTGAATTTTAGTTAGCACATGCTAACTGAACGGGGACAGTATAGCATAAGCAAAGCGCCTTGTCAAGTACCTTTTTTCATTTTTTTGCCGATTTACAGTGACGGAAAAAGCGTGTGTTTTTTTGCTGTTTGGCGTCATGTCGGTGGCGGCGCAGTCGGCGATTTTGAGCTTGGAAATTTCTGATTTCCTATTGAAAAACGCATTTTCGTGTGTTACAATATGACCGGATAGACTGTTACGGTCACTTCGCGCGGCGCGGACAGCGAAACCCGAAAAACGCCATCCGGACGTAAAAAATTAAAGAAACCGCCTTCCGGCGGCTTTTCAAATATGCCGGTGTTAGCACATGCTAACACGCTCGGCGCGGCTTGGCGGAGCCCGTACAGTAACTTTTTGAAAAGAGGAAATCTGACCATGAAAATTCTGATATTCGGCGCAGGTGTGCTCGGATGTAATCTTGCAAGGAACATGTTCCGCGCGGGGAAGGACACGACCCTGCTTGCACGCGGAAAATGGGCGGAGGAGATACGTAAAAACGGACTGAGAATCAAGGATAAGTTTTCAATCCGTACCTCAGTCAGCCGCGTTTCTGTCGTCACCGGGCTTTTGCCGGACGACGCTTATGATGTGATATTCGTTGCAGTCAGATACACGCAGCTTGAATCCGTCATTGACGCTCTGCGTGCAAACAAAACGAAAAATATCGTTTTTGTCGGCAATAATGTGAGCACAAGGGAGCTTGCCTCGCTTCTTCCGGAGAAAAACGTGATGTTTGCATTTACGAGCGCGGCGGGGCACCGCGAGAGCGACCGCGTGGCTTCTGTCGACCTTAAAAAAATAACGATAGGTCAGCTTTCCGGCGCACCGTCAAACGAAAAGCTCATCGGGCAGATTTTTGACGGTACGAAATACAAGGTCACATATGAGCCGAACATGGAGGATTATCTTTTGTGTCATGCCGCATTTGTGCTTCCGGCGGCGTTCGCCTGCTACAAAACCGACGGCAATCTTAAAAAGCTCAAAGGCAACACGGCGTATCTCGGCAAAATGATTGACGCCAACATTGAAGGCTATCGCGCCATAAAGAACGCGGGACATGAGATATTGCCCGCGTCCGACAGGGAGTTTGAAGGCGACGCATACAGAAAAACCTGTCTGCGCTTTTTCAGGCTCATGTGTGCGACGGTTCTGGGAAAGATATGCGTATCGGATCATGCCATGAACGCTACCGACGAGATGAGCGCGCTGAACCGCGATCTTAAGAAGTTCTTTGACGAAAGCGGCACGGAATATCCCGTTTGGCGTGAGCTTGAAAGCGAGTGCGGGAGGTATCTGAAATGAGCGAACTGATAATAAAAACGATAATTGAAGGCATCGGGCTTGGGGCTTTGCTTGTCCTTGTCTGCGCGATCGGCATACGAAAGGGCGCGGTCGGCATGGTGCATCT
>DHMB01000114.1:0-386 GCA_002405565.1 Clostridiales bacterium UBA4653 | reverse complement strand
CGGCATGGTGCATCTTTACAGCCGGAATGTGCAGGAGCGGTGCGTAAGCCTCGGAATGACGACGCATGAGAAAATCAGGCGGAACGCATTGCTTTTCAAAATAATCTGCGTGCCGGGATATATCGCTTATGTGCTGGTTTTCGTCTATGCCGTGAACGGCGCGCGGGGATTTCTCACACCGTTCTGGCAGATGCTCGTCATTCTCTCGGTGATGAATCTNNTTGCGGGCTTTTGGCAGCTGCTTGTCATACTGTCCGTCATGAATCTTATCGATCGCTTTCTTGTCGACGGTCTCTGGGTCGGGCATACGAATGCCTGGACAATCCCCGGCACGGAGGACTTGAAGCCTTATATAACGGGAAAGGACAAGTGCAGAAAATGGCTCT
>DHMB01000101.1 GCA_002405565.1 Clostridiales bacterium UBA4653 | reverse complement strand
TCGCGCGGCGCGCTGATAAGCACAGACGACCTCATCTCCGGTATAAGACACCGCAAGTTTGCCGGCGTCGGGCTTGACGTTTACGAGGAGGAACAGCCAAACGTCTTTGAAAACAGGGAGGACGACATCCTGCAAAGCTCCGTGACGGCGAGACTGCTTTCGTTTCCGAACGTGATAGTCACATCTCATCAGGGGTTTTTGACAAGGGAAGCGCTTGAAGCCATAAGCCGCACAACTCTTGACAATGCCGAAAGCTATGTTCTCGGCTCTCCGACAAAAGAAAACATCGTTTCATTTTCCCACTTTACAAAGTGAGCGTAATAGGCTATAATATATAAGAATACAATGCTGAAGAGGTGAGCGGAAAATGATGACGGATATTGAAATTGCACAGTCTGTAAAACCGAAAAATATATATGAAATTGCAAAAACTGCCGGCATTGACGAAAAATATATCGAGCCGTACGGCAGAGCGAAGGCAAAAATAGACCTTTCGTTCCTTTCGGAATGTGGCAGTCGGCAGGGAAAGCTCGTATTGGTCACAGCCATAACGCCGACGCCTGCGGGCGAAGGAAAAACAACGACGACGATCGGTCTTGGGGACGGACTTCGCAGAATCGGGAAGAAGGCGGTGCTTGCGCTTCGCGAGCCGTCGCTCGGGCCTGTTTTCGGAATCAAAGGCGGCGCGACGGGCGGAGGCTATGCGCAGGTTATTCCCATGGAAGATATAAACCTGCATTTCACAGGCGATTTTCATGCCATCGGCGCGGCGAACAACCTCCTTGCGGCAATGGTGGACAATCATATTTATCAGGGAAATGCGCTCGGAATAGATCCGAAGAAAATTAATCTCCGTCGTTGCGTCGATATGAACGACAGACAGCTTCGTTCCGTCATTGACGGTATCGGAGGGATGACGGGCGGCGTGCCGAGGGAGGACGGCTACGATATAACCGTCGCTTCGGAGGTAATGGCTGTTTTCTGCCTTGCAACGTCGATTTCCGACCTCAAAAAGCGGCTTTCGGAGATAATCATCGGGTACACATATGATGACAGACCTGTCACTGCCGGTGACCTCAAGGCGGCTGGCGCTATGACGGCGCTCCTGAAGGACGCGCTTGCACCGAACCTTGTTCAGACGCTCGAAGGCACGCCTGCAATCATTCACGGCGGCCCCTTTGCGAATATTGCGCACGGCTGTAATTCCGTTATTGCAACGAAAACCGCGCTTGCCACAGGCGATTATGCCGTCACGGAGGCGGGCTTCGGTGCAGATCTCGGAGCGGAAAAGTTCTTTGATATAAAGTGCCGCGCGGCAGGATTTACTCCATCGGCGGTTGTTGTCGTTGCGACGGTCAGGGCGCTGAAAATGCACGGCGGAGCGGCAAAAACCGAACTTGGCAAAGAGAACCTTACAGCCCTCAAAAACGGTATGCCGAATCTGCTTCGCCACGTCTCGAATATAAAAAATGTATACGGACTTCCTTGCGTTGTCGCAGTCAACCGTTTTCCGACGGACACTGAAAGCGAGCTTGAGCTTGTCATGAGTGAGTGCAAAAAGCTCGGAGTGAACACCGTGCTTTCCGAGGTCTGGGCAAAGGGCGGCGAAGGCGGGGAAGAGCTTGCGAGAGAGGTTGTCCGTCTTTGCAAGGAGGAAAACAGGTTTGAATTTGCGTATGAACTTGATTGTACGATAAAAGAAAAGCTCGAGCAGGTCGTTGGAAAGGTTTACGGCGGCGACGGCGTCGTGCTTACGCCGAACGCGGAAAAGCAGATTAAAAAGCTGGAGGCGCTCGGGTTTGACAAGTTGCCGGTCTGCATTGCAAAAACGCAATACAGCTTCTCGGACGACCCGCAGAAGCTCGGCGCGCCGGAACATTTTTCTGTTACTGTCAAGAACGTAAAAGTCTCGGCGGGGGCAGGGTTTATAGTTGCTCTGACGGGCGATATTATGACAATGCCGGGGCTTCCGAAGGTTCCTGCGGCAGAAAACATTGATGTTGACGAGAGCGGCAGAATATCCGGACTCTTTTGATTATAAAAAACAAAAACGGCTCATTTCGAGCCGTTTTTATTTTGCGGAAATTTTTCTTTTGTGTGTTCCTTAAGAATAAGATTGATATACTGCGAAAGCGATCTGTCATCTTTTTCGGCTTCGCTGCGCAGAATTTCAAGCAAATCTCCGTCAAGCGTTATGCTGATCTTTTCCTTGAGAGGTTTCATAAATATCACCGCCACAATATATTTATGACATAATTCTATAATAAAATACGATTTTGTATTGACAAGTAGGATAAAGTAGGATAAAATAGGATTGTCGAAAGACGGAATATTTTGTAAGGAGAAGTATAAAAAATGAAGTTTTGCTCACATTGCGGTCAGCAGGTCGACGATAAGGCGGTTGTATGCGTAAAATGCGGTTGCGCCATTGAGGATATTGATTCTCAAAGAAACGCGGTCGCGAAGGACGACGCTCCGAGCACGGGGCTTGCGGTTCTCTCGTTTTTCTTTCCCCTCATAGGACTTATACTGTATCTTGTATTCAAAGATACACATCCGAAGAAAGCGAAAAGCATAGGAAAGGGTGCGCTTGCCGGATTTATCACCGGTGTGGTTCTCTCGATTATTTATGCTATAATTGTTGGCGTTGCTGTCGGAACCGGCATCAGCTCAATTTATTATTGATAACATCTGCTTATTTACTTATCAAAGAACAATCCCATCGCGCTGTAAACAGATTGTTTTACGGCGCGATGGGCTTAAAATCAAAAACCGCTCATCCGGACGGACGAGCGGTTTTATATTTTCAATTATTCTTCTTCGGGAAGTTCGCTCTTGAATACTATGCGCTTCTCGGTTTCCTTATCGAACAGGTGCATACGCGCCGTGTCGATTGCAACTGTGATAGTGTCTCCGTTGCGTGCTGTGGAACGGGGCGATACGCGAGCTGTGAGCTTCTGTTCGCCGGAACGGTCAACAACGATGTTCTTCTTTGAAGCGAGCTCTTCATCAACAACAACTCTGTTTGCGATGAGGTAGAGAAGGATTTCGGAGCCCATAAGCTCTGTAACGTCGACATACGCTTCAAAGGAAGAATCCTTGAGAGCGGCAATCTGCATGGGAGTATCAACGATACATTCGGGACGGACGCCTGCGATAACTTCCTTGCCGATATAGGGCTTGAGCTCTTCGCTGTTGCCTTTTTCTTCGGGGAGCTTGACGGAAATGTCGCCGAACTTGAGGTAAACGCCGTCGTCCTTTTTAAGGAGCTTACCGTTGATGAAGTTCATCTGAGGTGTGCCGATGAAGCCTGCAACAAAGAGGTTAACGGGGGAGTCATAAAGGTTCTGAGGAGAGTCAACCTGCTGGATGATACCGTCTTTCATAACGACGATACGCGTACCCATCGTCATAGCCTCTACCTGATCGTGCGTAACGTATATAAACGTGGTAGCAAGTCTGTTGTGGAGCTTGGTTATTTCGGTTCTCATCTGAGAACGAAGCTTCGCGTCCAGGTTGGAGAGCGGTTCGTCCAAAAGGAATACCTTAGGTTCGCGGA
>DHMB01000133.1:2401-9737 GCA_002405565.1 Clostridiales bacterium UBA4653 | reverse complement strand
CTTCTGATAATTCCACCACATCGCCTGCTCCGGATAAACAAGAATGAAATCTCCGTTTTTCAATATTTGCGAAATTGCCCCGTCGAGCATTTTCATCGTCAGAAGATTACTGCTCAGTGGCAAGGTGTCACAATATTTCAAAAGCCAACCGATCACGCCCGGCATGAAATAATTCCCCTCGCGAACGAGCTTATACATTCTGTGCCTTCCCGGCGCTTTTTCGCCGGCAAGCTTTACAGCCAGATTCTCCGTGACGGAAAAATGATTGCTTGTAAATATTGCGCCGCCGGTCAGATCCTTGAGATTTTCTCCGCCATGGACGGTTATATCGAATTTACTCCTGCATACATTTTTGCAGACCCATTCAATGCCGCGACTGAAAAAGCCGTTCAGCTTGAATTTTGCCGTGCTGTGAAGATAGTCAACATCGGACGGCATAAGCGTCCTTGCCGGCGGATCCTGTTCAACGTCACAGAAGAAGTAATCGCCGCCGAGCTTTTCATAATCCCGTATCTTTTTGAGAACAGCCTCTCTGTCTGCCGGAAGTTCGGTTTTACGCTTCATACTGCCATCTCCGAAAACATTATCGATCTGAAATTGCGGTCACTTTTTGATATTCTCTCAGCCGACCTGCGAAGGTCGTCGCCCGCCTCGGCGTCACGCCTTTTGTTCTCGTCCCCGAAGTTGTCGCGCTCGCGGATGATGTTGGCATAGAACGGCGAGGCTTTTGCGTAATTCCAGAAATGCTCCTGATAAAGTACGCCGGAATAAAGCCAGGGCTTGAAAAACATATTGTAATGAATGAGTCGCAGCTTCCCGCACGGCGACGGGTCGACTGACATCTTGTTCCATTCCGTGCCGAGATAATGAACCTTGTCCTTGCAGATTACGTTCAGATAGTCCTGATCGGGGCAGATTGTGTCAAAATGATATGTTTTGAGCATATGCATAAATTTCCCCTGGAGATTCGCCCGTCTCATTTCGCGCAGATTCATAAGCAGGACACCGGAATTGAAATATCTTTCATATCCGACGCCGACGCCCATATCCGCATATGTTCTGAACACCTCCTCGCTTGCCACGACCGTGTCCTGAACCGCCGCAACGAGGTTATTGCCCATATCAATTCCGTAAAGTTCGGCTATATCTTCGAGAACGACCGTATCGGAATCAAGATATACCGCCTTGTCGACGTTCGGGAAAAGCTCCGGAATGAATATTCTGTAATAGATTGAGAGACTGTAATAGTCGCGGAGGGAGAGACTGCTTGCAATGCCGCGTATCTGCGCGGAAACATCGACAAATTTTATGGATATATTTTCATTCGACATCCCCGTGATAATCTTTTCGTTTTCTTCTTCAATTCCGCTGCAAAGCACGTTTATGTTGTATTGCACACCCTTAGACGCGTTTTCTATAAGCGAAATCAGCGATACGGACAGATACGGAATGTACCTGTCGTCGCAGGCGTAAAATACCGTGACGGGATTATTCTGTTTCATTTTGCTTTTCCTCAAATTCTTTCTTTTTTGCTTTGTATTCGGTGAGAATACCGTCATATTTTTTCGTCAGAACCTCGCTGACATTTTCCGTTTCCCAAGGCTTTATATTTCTCGTATGAAAATAAGGCAACCAAAGGATCGTTTTTGTGAAGTGCTGAATGACTGTATCCTTCCTGTCATATCTCTTCTGCTCATTGTATTTTCTCGGGAGAATATACTTGCGTTTTGTGAGCTTATATATCGCTGTCTGATCCGGAAGAAATATCTTCTTTTTCGCACAGAGCGCAACGGCTTTTTCAAACAGTCCCGTTTTTCGTATCTCCGCCATGTTCATGAGAAGAACACCTGCGTTTATGTAATGATAACCCATGAAGATCTTTCCGTAATAATCAAGTGCGGCGGCATATTCATAGCCTTCGATGTCTGTATGGAACAGCGGTGAAAGATCGCCGTTTATTACAATGTCGGTGTCAAGATAGAGAACTTTATCGGGAATGTCCGGCAGTCTGTCGGCAAAGAGACGCAGAAATGTATACGGCGTATATCCCGTCTGCGAATTTGGTGAGTGACCAAGGTACTCTCTGTAAAGCGTGCCGACGTCAACAAGGCTGACTTTACTCTCGTGATTTGCCGATTTATAAATGCCTTCGACAAATCCGCGTTGCGCCTCAGTTATAGGCTTGAAGCGCCTGTCGATATCTGTCAGATCCATTGTAAGAATGTAAGCGTTGACGGCTTCCCGTGTATGCTTTACCGTCGATATTGCGGAGATAATAAGTCCGTCAAACATTCTGTCGTTGCCTGCGTACATTACGGAAATCACTTTTCTTCCTCCTTTTTTATATACTCAATAAATCTGTAATCGCTGTTTTCGGAGTTTTTCAGCATTGTTTCATAAGCCGTATCGCGCAGTTTTTTCTCTGCGTCGCGCGGAGAAAGATTGCCGTCAGGATAAAACGGGCCGTCGATATAGACAGTGACCTTCGGCGGCTTGCCTTTCTTTCTCATTTGAAACGTGCTTGTCGATACATAAATCGGAACATTATGTTTTACGGGAAAATGAAATGACTTGCTTTCAAAAGGTCTTATTCCCGTATAATATGGCCAGATGTGCGCCTCCGGATATATCGTGACACAGCTTCCCTGCAAAATCCGCTTTTCAATTGCGTCCGTAAATCTTCTGAAAGCATACGGCGACTTCGGTATCGGGAGTGCGCCGCTCATTGAGAGAAAATTTCTCGTCCCGAACGTTGAAAGGTTTTCGGGGTTGACAACGACATACGTCTTTTTCGGAAACATCAGAAGCGACGGAATAAATGCGTCGCCGACGAGGAGAGTATGATTTGCATAAAGAAAGCAACCGTCTTCGTCCTTGCGTCTCTTTTTCGTCCTGTCGACGATTTTCAGCTTCAGTTTTATCTTGCAATAAAGAAAAGCTATCGGCGTCATTATGACGCGGTAAACAAAAAACGCAAGTGCTCTCCAAAAAATATTTTTGTGGATATACTTGTATTTCTTCGGCACTTCATAGCCCGAACGACTGACGCCGGCAAACTCATCCCTGAGTTCATCCGAATAATAAATAACTTTTTTCTCTCTTCTCATGAGCTTCCTTTCAAAAGCGGAATATCTGAAAGAAATCCTATCACATGCGGGGCGGGAAAGCAACCTATCGTGCCTCTATTGCCCTTCTATATTCCGAAAATCGCTTATTCTACCGCGAAAACAAAAGAGTAGAGTCGTAGAATCCGACTCTACTCAACGAAAAAACGCCCTTTTGAGGCGTTTTTTACACATGTATTTTCATTTAATTCAATTATTATCCATTTTGTTCATTTCTCTGCCGCGTTTCATGATTTCATCGGAAAAGTCACGGCAAAGATCCGCAAGGTTATAAATCTCTTCTATGGCGTCCTCTTTCATGCCCTTTTCTATCCATTCAAACGACAGTCCGAACAGCTCGCATTTGAAAAATATGATTGCGGAGGCTCTTGCTTTTTCGCTTTCGGGGTCTTTACCGAACGCCGTTTCAATATATTTTGTGACGACATATTCGCAGAGCTTCATCATCGACTTTTCATAAATATCTCTGTTTGCCGAGTTATAAATATGTAAAACGGCTTTCTTATTTTCAAGTGCGCTTCTGAACATGATATTGACGCATTCCCGAAGAGAGTTTACCGTCGGATACTGTTCTATTATCTTGTCTGCATCCTCCTTGATTATCTCCTCGATGAGTGATGGAATGTCCTGAAAATGATAATAAAAAGAGTTTCTGTTTATTCCACAGTCTTCAACAATGTCTCTCACGCTTATTTTGCTCAGCGGTTGCTGATTGAGCAGCTTCATAAACGATGATTTTATCGCCTGCTTTGTGAAATTTGCCATGCGCTTGCTCCCTTTTGTGTTATTTTCCCTGTTATTATATCATTTCTCAGCCGAAATTGCAAGCAAAAAGCGCACGGAATGTGCGCTTTTGTCTGTAAATTGTGATTTTAATAAATCATAGCGAGGAAGTCTCTGTAATTACCCGTATAAAGCCCTTTGTCCTTTATAAGTTTTACACAGTGACCGAGCACATTGATAGACTGCGCGACATAGTACTCAAAATCATCCTTCAGATAATCTGTGCAATAACGTGCAATGACGCCCTCAACATCCCGAGTGAGCTTGCGCATTTCATCCTTCATTCTGGCATTCTCGCTGTCCGCCCAGATCGGTTGCATTATCTCGTTCATTGTGCCGTGAATCATTATAACGCGCGGAATCACTTTCCCGTCATCCGTTCTGACGGCAAGCCCACAGCTTATCAGCTCGTTTGCAACGCGCAGATCGTTTTCCGAAAACTCCGAAACATCGCCGCCTGATTCCGAAAGCATTTTCAGCATTTGAGTTTTTCCCTCAAAGCTCGTGGCGTCAATATCTTTGTAATGATTTTTAATAAAGCCGGCTCCGTTTATATAATATCCGCCAAAATAAATTCCGTCTGCACTGCAGAAAGTGTTACTGATTCCTGCGGACTCGCGCAGTCTTGCTCCGGCTTCATTTCCGGCAAAGCCCCAATTGGTGCCGTCCTTCCTTTTGAAATGTCCGACAAGGATGTGATTTGTAAAGGGTGTGAGATATATTCTGAAGCCTACGTTTCCGACAAAATACATCTGCGCATCTTCTTTTGCAAGCGTACCGTTCAGCGCGCCAACCTCTTTTGCCTTTTCGGTTGCCTTGCCGGCAAGCGTCCAGAGCGCCACATAGTTTCGCTCTGCGAACCGATAGCAAAGCTCGTCAATCTCCTCCTGACATTCTCTCGGAGAAATGAAGAAGTTTGTAAGGTACTTGTTGCCGTCGACCTTTTTCAAAAGCTCCCCTTCTTCAAGAATGGAGACTTCCTCCTCCATATATGGGACGGCAATACCGAGTTCAATTGCAAGTTCCTCTATTGTTGAAGGGTTATTGCTTGCTTCAAGCAGAATGTTTTTCGGGATTTTTCTTTTTGTTGCCTGATAAGGATCAAAACTTCCGTGGCTTCCGTTTAGTCTGAATGATATTTCCTCAGGGTCATAACTTCTTTTTCCGAATTCTCTTGCCATATACATACCTTCTTTCAGTTTTTGTCTTGCACGGAAAAGCCTTGTTTTAACCGTGCCTTCCGGGATACCGAGATTTTTCGCAATATCGCAGACACGTCTGTTCTGTACGTAGTACATAAGCAGAACGTTTCTGTATTCCGAAAGAATGAAAGCCATTTCGCGACGGACAGTAGCTATGTCATCTTCTCTTATAATGTCGGAGACAAAATCGGAATTGTCCGGAATTTCAAATTCCGAGATGTCCGTATCCGAAAGTCTTTCCCTCGTCTTGTGCTTTTCGGTCGCCCAGCCTGCGTAGATATTGCGCACTATCTGCCAGACCCAGCCCGAAAAGCTGTCGGGACAAGCCCCTCGGCGCAGCTGCTCGATTATTCCGAGCGCTATGTCCTGCGAAAGCTCCGCCGCCTCCGTCTCACTGCCCGTCTTTTTCAGGCAGTAATAATAAACTCTTTCAAAATACTCGGAGGTAAATTCGCCAATACGAAGCTCCGCAAGCCCTTTGCCGTCTTTCATTCTATTCCCGCCCCCTTTCGCTTAAGAAGTATCTGTTTTTCAAATTCGGTTTCAAAAAATTTATCAGAAAAGCTCCGCAGATTACGGAGCTTTATGATTTATGGGTCAGTTTACCTTGAAAAAGCGAATCACCGTGCCGATTTCGTACCTTTTGGGCTTTATTACCTTTGCGATAAAACCGTCTTCAAAGTATTCACACTCCCAAATTTCTTCGGCAGTCGACCTGTCACAGATTGTTGAGTCGCTTTCGCCGGACAGAAGGCTTCCGATATATATTCCGGTATCAAGTTGACCGAAGACCACATCGTATTCCTTCAAAGACTCTTCCGAAAATGTTGCCTTACCTGCGAAAGGCTGTTTGTAATAATAAAGTTCATCGGATTCAGATACTTTACGGTCTTCTGCGGTTTCCGTTCTTATTGATACCTTTCCGTCATCCGACAACCATTTGCACCCCGGATAAAATACCGGGCAATAGTCAAGCGCGGGATCAAATTCAACCTTTGGAATATCGTCCTTGTTCAGATTACTTCGGGTCAGCTTGAATTTAAGCTCCTTCTCCGGGGCGCCGTCCCATAACCATTCGGGGCTTAGCCCATCATTGTTTGAGCAATATTTCATCACAAACGATGATCTGAAAAATCCTATATTGTATTTGAAATATCCGAGCTGATAATATTTTGAGACTTCTCCGGCAGACTGAGGTGCTTCAAGTATAGGCTTTCGCGTATCCGCTATTGTTATTCCAAACATACCTATATCGGCGGCGTACATCACAGTTTTTCCGTCTTTGGGATGACAGACCAGGACGCCGCCAAGCTCTATATTATCGCCGATATATAATTCGTAACCGTCCGCCTCCCATTTCGTCATGGGAAAATTGGGAGCCAACTTATCGTAATTACGGATTAAACATCCGCTCAATGACATTGCAAAAGTAAACAGCGCCAATACAATGCTTACATATCGGAAAAGTTTTTTCATAGCTGACCCTCCATGACATTGTTTTTATCATTATATCATTTCCAATCCCGAATTGCAAGAAAAAGCTCCGCGTGCACGGAGCTTTTGGATTTATACGGGTTCCCGCAAGCCAAGACTGACAGCCAGTTTATCAAGATAATCAATATGCCCGTGATCCGCGCCGTACAGCGTCACATAACCGTCTTTTTCGGCAGTTATATATTGTCCCATAAAAATAACACGTTCGCCCTTTTTGAGATATTGCTTATGTCCGTTTTCCGTCAGATCATTGTATTCCTTTACCACAGACTGATAATAAAGTTCAAAAAGCTCCTTAGCTTCTTCCATGTCTCCGAGATGACCGTATATCATGCTTTCGTCCAATAAAATCAGTAATGAATTCAAGTTATCAAGCAAGGGATAATTTCTCCTTTGCGCAAGGATGGCGTCTCTGCTATTCAACACTTCATAAGCCGGTAAAACGTATTGATCAATTTCATGAATAATGCTGTCAATAATTTTTGCAGTCTTATTGCGAAGGTTATACCAAGTTTCATTTTGACCGCTGACGATTCCCAGGCGCGAGCGTATTGTACATTCATACTCGTGATAGTATTTTTTCTTTTCAGTCTGGGGCTGAAAAGTTCTTTCGGAACATTCCGGTATGCGAATGCCTAAATTCACACAGAGCAGTCCACCCATACCGCGCGCCGGCATGCCGCTTTGAAAATGAATTACCTGTGAAATATCTTCCGAAACAAAACGATGAAG
>DHMB01000133.1:0-2348 GCA_002405565.1 Clostridiales bacterium UBA4653 | reverse complement strand
TTCTGCCATATTTTTTGAATCCATATGGTTTGATATGCTCATAAACCGACGATTCAATCTCATCGACTGTTTGAGTTGTATTGATTTCTGCTTTTTTCTTCAAAAAATCAAACACAGGCGCCATCTCCCCCTTTACTATGCAGTCGTTTGCAACTATTCTTTCTTTGTAATTTCAAGATTGTTTGTTCCGAAAGTAATATGCGCTTCCTTCAAAGCACAAAGTGCGCGAAAGCCCTTTATTTTTAAGAGCTTCCGTGCACTTGTAAGCTATCGGTCATTATTCCCACTCAATCGTTGCCGGCGGCTTTGAGGTTATATCGTAAACAACTCTGCCGACGCCTTTTACTTCGTTCGTGATTCTTGTGGACATCTTTGTGAGAAGTCTGTAAGGCAGGCGTGAGTATTCGCAGGTCATAAAGTCGCTCGTTTGAACGGCTCTGATTGCAAGAGTGTAATTATATGTTCTGAAATCGCCGACGACGCCGACACTTCTTGAATCCGTAAGCACGCAGAAATACTGATCAGGATGTACGCTCTTGCAATTTCCTATCTCCTCGCGGACGATATAATCTGCGTCGCGGAGAATATCAAGCTTTTCTTCTGTGATTTCTCCGATTATTCTTATGGAAAGACCGGGGCCCGGGAACGGTTGACGGTTTACAAGGCTGTCCGGCAGTCCGAGCATATGTCCGAGCTTGCGGACTTCATCCTTGAAAAGTCCCGCGAGCGGCTCAACAACGCCCTCAAAACCGAGATCCTTCGGAAGTCCGCCGACGTTATGATGACTCTTGATGACGGCAGATTTATTCTTTCCGGACTCAACTATATCCGGATAGATTGTTCCCTGCGCAAGAAAATCCGGATGACCGCATTTCTTTGCCTCATCCTCAAATGTGCGGGCGAATTCCGTGCCGATTATTTTTCTCTTCTGCTCGGGATCCGTAACGTCGCGGAGCTTCTCAATGAAGCGCTTTCTTGCGTCGACATAAACAAAATCAAGCTCACGACCTTCAAATGCCGCACGAACCTCGTCCGTTTCGTTCTTTCTCATAAAGCCGTGGTCTATGTAAACGCAGACAAGCTGACCGGGAATCGCTTCCGAAAGAAGTGCCGCGCAAACGGAAGAGTCGACGCCGCCGGAAAGTCCGAGCAGGACGCGCTTTTTGCCGACCTGTGCTCTGACAGCTTCTATCTGCTTCTGAAGATAATCCTTCATTGTATAGTCGCCTTTTGCACCGCAGACTTCATAAAGGAAGTTGTTTATCATATCCTTTCCGTGCTCCGAGTTTTCAACCTCGGGGTGGAACTGGACGCCGTATATCTTCTTCTCTTCGCACTGGTAAGCCGCACAAGGACAGAGCTTTGTGTGTGCGGTGATTTCAAAGCCATCCGGCACACGACTTATCATATCCGTGTGGCTCATGAGCACCTTCTGCGTGCGGTCAAGGCCTTCAAAAAGAGTCGACTTTTTGTCAATCGTTGCGGGAAGCGTTCCGTATTCGCTCTTTTTGCACGACGAGACCTCACCGCCGAGCATATGAGCGATGAGCTGCGAGCCATAACAAATTCCGAGCACGGGAATTCCGAGAGAATAGAGCGCTTCATCGCACTTCGGCGAATTTTCAAGATAAACGCTGTTCGGGCCTCCCGTGAATATTATTCCTATCGGAGCTATCTTTTTTATTTCTTCAAGCGAGATGTCATACGGCTTTATCATCGAATAAACGCCGCATTCTCTTACCCTGCGGGCAATAAGCTCTTTATACTGACCGCCGAAATCAAGAATAAGTACCGTTTGATTTTCCATTTCATTGCCTTTCTCGTTTTATTATACTGTGAGATATCATTATATCACTTTTATTTACAAATATCTACTCTTTTTGCGATTATTTTTCCGCTTCGAGTGAATATTTTTTCATATAATTTGCGTACATACGCTTAAAGCCCGCTCCATCCCTTTTGACCTCCTTGAGATACTCGTGCATATCAAGGGCGTCATGATGCGAAATTTCGATGACGCAGCCTGCGATGTTCGAGCAGTGGTCTGCAACTCTTTCAAGGTTTGTCAGTATATCCGAAAGGACAAAGCCGTGCTCAATCGAACATACGCTGTTTTGCAAACGCTTTATGTGGCGCCGTTTTATTTCGTCGCGCAGATAGTCAACGACCTGTTCCAGAGGTTCAACCATGTTTGCCGCGGATATATCGTTTTCTATAAACGACTTTTCCGCGAGGTCAAGAATTTCAAGCACCGCAGAGCAAAGCGTTTTCAACTCTGCCTTTGCTTCGTCCGAAAATTCAATTTGCTTATCAAGCATTTCCTCCGCCGACTCGACAACATTGACGGC
>DHMB01000019.1 GCA_002405565.1 Clostridiales bacterium UBA4653 | reverse complement strand
GATCCATATTGTGCCTGGCAAAAGGGTTCTAATGAGAACAGTAACGGTTTACTTCGTGAGTTTTATCCAAAAGGGAGAAATCTCTCCCGTGTATCCCCTAAAACACTTTTGCGGAATCTGGCGTTAATTAACGCCAGACCCCGCAAAGTCTTAAACTTTCATTCTGCTCAGGATTTGTGGCGCCAAGAATTATACAATTTGTTGCACTTCACTTGACAATTCACTTTATAAAAATCAGAATTTGTATCCGTCTTTAAGGCTGACGATTCTGTTGAACCTGTTTGCGTGCTTGGAGTCCGGAGTGAAGTATCCGGTTCTGACGAACTGGAACTTTTCGCCCGGTTTTGCCTCGCCCAGCGACGGCTCAATCTTTGCGTCGTCTATTTCTATGACAGATTCGGGATTGAGATACTTGTCATAATCCGCCGTTTCAATCTCGCCCATATTTTCAACAGTGAAGAGGTTGTTATAAAGCATAACGGTCGTTGTAAGGGCGTTCGGCGCGGAGAGCCAATGAATCGTTCCCTTGACCTTTCTGCCGTCTGCGGGGTTGCCGTTGCCCGTTTCAAGGTCTGCATTTACGTGAATTGCAACTATATTGCCGTCCGTATCCTTTTCAATGCCCGCATATTTGACGATATATGCGCCCATAAGTCTGACCTCGCCTTCGGGCTTGAGACGGAAGAACTTCGGAGGCGGTACCTCGGCAAAGTCGTCCGCGTCGATATAAAGCTCGCGGGTAAACGGGAGCTTTCTCGTCCCTGCCGACTCGTCATTGGGGTTGTTCGATACCTCAAAATATTCGGTCTTATCCGCAGGATAGTTATCGACGATGAGCTTTATCGGATGAAGAATGGCAATTCTTCTTTGCGCTTTTTCGTTCAGCTCTTCTCTTATGCAATGCTCAAGTAAAGCAATGTTTACAAGGTTGTCATTCTTTGCAACGCCTGCGCGGGAGATGAAATCAAATATGGATTCGGGCGTGAAGCCTCTTCTGCGGAGAGCGCAGATTGTGGGAAGGCGGGGGTCGTCCCAGCCGTCAACCATTCCGCTCTCAACGAGATAACGGAGGTATCTCTTGCTCATAACTGTGTTTGTAACGTTGAGACGGGCAAATTCCCTCTGCTTGGGCTTGGGGTCAAAGCCGCAGTTGTCAACTACCCATTCGTATAGCGGACGATGGTTTTCAAACTCGATTGAACAGAGAGAATGTGTAATTCCCTCAAGAGCGTCCTGGATGGGATGAGCATAGTCATAGAGCGGATAAATGCACCATTTGTTTCCCTGTCTCTGATGCGGAACGTGAAGAATACGGTATATCGCGGGGTCACGCATATTCATATTCGGAGAGCTCATGTCTATTTTCGCGCGGAGCGTTTTCGAGCCGTCCGGAAATTCTCCATTCTTCATTCTCTCAAAAAGGTCGAGATTTTCTTCAACGGAACGGTCACGATACGGAGAGTTCTTTCCGGGCTCTGTGAGCGTGCCTCTGTATTTGCTCAGCTCCTCCGCCGTAAGGTCGCAGACATATGCCTTGCCGGCTTTTATCAGCTTGACGGCGTATTCGTAGTCTGCGTCAAAATAATCGGAGCCGTAAAAAATGCCGCCGTTCGGAATTGCGCCGAGCCATTCAAGATCCTCTTTTATGCTGTTTACAAACTCATCGCCCTCTTTGACGGGGTTTGTATCGTCATAACGGAGATTGAACTTTCCGCCGTATTTCTTTGCCGTTTCATAGTTTATCCAGATCGCCTTCGCACTGCCGATGTGAAGATAACCGTTAGGCTCCGGCGGAAAACGCGTATGGATTTTCAGATCGGGATTGTTTCTCAGATCCTCGTCTATTATATCGTGAATAAAATTATTCTTTATTTCCTTGATCTCTTCCATTTTCATAACCTCTCAATCATAGCGTTTATGCGCTCTCCGACTTTCTCTCCGCCGAGAATTTTCATAACGGAATACATATCCGGCGAGTTCATTTTTCCCGTAACGGCGAGACGCAAAAACATACTTACATCCGCAACGCTACCGCCGAACACCTCTGGGTTTGCCTTGTATTCCTTCATATCGGCGGCAAAGCCGATTGACGTTGCAATTTCTTTTATCTTTCCGAACCAGACGTTCTGCTCGTCGCTGTCATCATAGGTTTCAAGGAATTTTCCGAGAGCCGATTTTATTATTTCCTTTGAGAACTTATCGGGATAGGTCTCTTCAATACCGAAGAATTCGTCAAACATAAAGCCCATATACCCCTTGACCTCGTCCCATCTGCCAAAGTCCTTGCGGGGCTTGTTTCCGCCTCTGCCGATTGCGAGAACCGCCTTTGTAAACTCCGGATTTTTTGTAAATACGGAGAAAAACTCCGGATCAAAGCTCTTTGCCCATTTCGCCGTCGATTCGTAGACCTGCTCCGCCGTCATTCTTGAAACAACATTCTTTGAGACGTCGCCGAGCTTGTCAAAATCAAAAAGGCAACCGGAAACGGACATTTTCTTTATGTTGAACGGGAAATCCTTATAGCTTGCCGTCGGATTCTGCATTCTCCATTCCTCGTAATTGGAATTGAGAAGTGTCATAACATACTCGCAGACAGCCTCCGGGCAGTAGCCCATCTTGGTGTATTCGTCCATATTTGCGCCCATATCGCGCTTCGAGAGCTTCTTCTTGTTGCCGTGCTCGTCAAGGTGCATTATCTGCGCTATGTGCATATATTTCGGCAGCTTGAATCCGAGATAGCGGAAAAGCTGAATATGCTTCGGAAGGCTCGGAAGCCATTCTTCCCCGCGGATTACGTGCGTCGTACCCATAAGATGGTCATCGACTGCGTGAGCGAAATGATATGTCGGAATACCGTCGGATTTGAGGAGAACGAAGTCCTCGTCGTTTTCCGTGACCTCCATATTGCCCTTTACAAGATCGGTGAATTTGATCTTCTTTTCGGGGTCGCCGTCCGCAAGTATGCGGAGAACAAAAGGCATTCCCGCTTTGAGATTTGCTTCAACCTCTTCGATGGTAAAGTTTCTTCTCGCAAGCATTTCCGCTTTTCTCTGCTCGGCAACAGCTTCCCAGTCCGTATTCTTTATCTCTTCCTTTTTGTTTACCTGCTGGAGCTCTTCAAGCTCCTCCTCTGTCGAAAAGCAGGGATACGCCTTGCCTTCGCGGG
>DHMB01000015.1 GCA_002405565.1 Clostridiales bacterium UBA4653 | reverse complement strand
TGGGACTGGGAAAAGGTCATTGAAAAGTCGGACAGAACTATGGATTACCTCAAAGACACCGTCCGTAAAATCGTCGGCGCAATATGCGACACGCAGGACGAGCTTTGCCGCACCTTCCCCGAGCTTCCGCACAGCCTTTCAAGAGACATTTCGTTTGTAACGACGCAGGAGCTTGAAGATATGTATCCCTCTCTCACTCCGAAACAGCGCGAGAACGCCTATGTAAAGGATCACCGCACGACCTTCATAATGCAGATCGGCGGAAAGCTGAAATCCGGCACAAAGCATGACGGCAGAGCTCCCGACTATGACGACTGGTCTCTCAACGGCGACATCATGTTTTATAATGACACTCTGGGTTGCGCTTTTGAAATTTCGTCCATGGGAATAAGAGTCAGTCCCGAATCGCTTGACAGCCAGCTGAAAGAAGCAGAAGCAGACGCAAGACGCGCTCTTCCCTTCCACAAAATGCTCCTTGAAGGCAAGCTGCCTTATACGATCGGCGGAGGAATCGGACAGTCGCGCCTTTCGATGCTTCTTCTCGGAAAAGCACATATCGGCGAGGTTCAATGCTCCGTTTGGGATGACGAGACAAGAGCCGAGTGTGCAAAGGCGGGCATAAATCTGCTCTGACGAGATAATCAAGCTGCAATCACGATTATCCGTCTTATACAATTATATAACGCAAAACAACACGGCTGAAAGCATTACGCTTTCAGCCGTGATTTTTATTTTATTTGAATTTCCGCCCAATGGATTTTTATATTTTCATCGGGCGAGGAAAATTCCGCCTCCGTAACGATCGGCAGAGCCTGCGGGAGCTCAATTTCATAAGCAAAGTACCGCATATCATCGTAAGCAAGCTCCGGCGGAGGAACCTCCCCAGCAAAAGCGCACCGCTTCGCATTTGCATAAACGGTTATTTTGTCGCCTGCAAGCTCGGGTTTACATTCCGCGCCGATCATCAGACGTGCTGTCTTTCCGCTCGGGGCGGTTCCCGTCGGTATTCTGAGAGCCGAAAAGCCGGAGCCGACCGTAATCGGCAGGGGGCGTCTTGACGGCAGACCGACAGCGGAGGTATCGCTGTAAGTGACGATATGACGGCGGGAAGAAGCGGACTGCTTTTCCGCATCGCCTATCGTGCAGAGGAATTTTCTGTAATTGTTTTTTTCAAAAAGCGGCTTTGATTCTGCGTCGCCCTGATCGACAATGTCCATAAAATTGAAGAGATAAATGTCGTCCGCGCCCATAGCCGTATATGCGCAAGCCATTCCGAGCGAGCTCTCCGCCGTGCCGAAAAGATATTTTCTGCCCCTGCGGTTGTATGCGTCGAGAAGCACGTCGAGCCCTGCCGCAAGACGGATTTTTTTGCCGCGGACAAGCCTTTTCCAAAAGTCTATCGGCATATCAAAATCCGCCGACGACCAGCGGGGAGAGACGGTTATCAGATTGAAATATCCGCGATTTATCCATTCGACGGCGTCAAAACCGAGCCGAAGCGCCTTCTCCGGCGAATCCGGCAAGCGAATTCCGATGTTTATTTTGTGTCCACGTGTTTCTTCAAAGCGGCGGACAAGAGCAACGGCCTTTTCCATAAAATCCGTCATTATTTCAATCCCCGCATACTCCCTGCCGACGCCGAAGCAATATATTTCCCGCATAAAATCGAGCTCTATTCCGTCCGCATCAAACGCTTCGAGCGCCTCGGAGATGACGGAGAGATAATATTCCCGAACCTCGGGGAAGGTATAGTCGAGGGCGTATTCGTAATACCCCGAAGGGGTGCGGTAGCCTGCGCGGAGATATTCCGGATGTGACCTTGAAAAGCCGCTCGGCAGAAATGCGTCCTCGTCGCCCGCGTTATGAATGTCGTTCATACGGACGGAAATCCATGGTTTTATGCCGTTTTTCCGCAGACGGTCTATCCATATGCTGTGGATGTTCAGCCCCTTGTCAAGCGTTTCGCAAAGGAGGCGTGTGCTCTTTATGATGGGGTCGTTTTCCCTTCCGGAGAGCCTGCCCGCCTCTTCCCAAGCCCTGTATTTATCGCATACGGACTCGATTGTTTTCGTCCTGAAATGCGGCAGGCTTGCGTTTACGCAGATCAGAAAATCCGTTATGTTTGTGCCGGCGTAGCCGTCGATAAAGTCCGTAAGCTCCTTTTCGGAAAGCTCGGTTACTCCTGCCTGCGCTCTTGTATATACGAAATGATTCGGGTCTTCATTGAATATCAAGCCCATAAATTTTCCTTTCGGTCTACGACGCTCCCGCGCCCGTTATTTTTTCTATCCGACGGCGTATTCCCTCGTTTTCGGGAAGGACGAGATACGGGTCGGTTTTTCTTGTTTCCTCCGCCGCCGCAAAGGCGTCGTGCAAAAGTTTACTGTCGCCGAGGGAGCCGAATTTCATCTCGACCCCGCCGGACTGACGTATCCTGCCGCCCACCTGCGCAATAAAGTCGCCGGGGCCTCTCAGTTCAAGATCCTTTTCGGCGATTTTGTAGCCGTCCTGCGTTGAACACATAACGCTAAGCCTTGCGCGGGATTTTTCGCTCTTTGAATCCGAAACGAGTATGCAATACGATTTTCTCTTGCCCCTGCCGACTCTTCCGCGGAGCTGATGCAGCTGAGAAAGTCCGAAAAACTCCGCATTTTCGACTATCATAAGCGAGGCGTTCGGAACGTTGACTCCGACCTCGATGACCGTTGTCGAAACAAGAATATCGATTTTTCCCGCCGCAAATTCAGCCATCGTTTTTTCCTTCTGCGCGCTTTTCATCTTTCCGTGAATAAATGCGACGCGCAGATCCGGGAATTCAACCTCGGAGAGGTGCTTTGCATAATCGACGGCGGTCTTCAGCCTGATGACATCCCGCTCGCCGTCAAGCGGCATAATATCCGCAAGGGAGAGCTTTTCGCCGCCCTCGCCCGTAAACGTTTCCTGCTCCTCGACAGCGGGGCAAACGATATATACCTGCCCGCCCTCGGTTACGGTTTTCCGGATGAAGCCGCTCAGGCGCTCTCTGTAACTCTCATCGACGGCAAACGCGCCGATCTTCTGTCTGCCCGGCGGCAGCTCATCGACGGCGGAAATATCCAGCCCGCCGAAAAGCACGAGGGCGAGAGTCCTCGGTATGGGCGTTGCGCTCATCGTAAGAATGTGGCAGTCGCCGCTCTTTTTTGCAAGACGTTCCCTCTGTCCCGCGCCGAAGCGGTGTTGCTCGTCCGTTATGACGACGCCCGGGTTTTCAAATATGACGGTGTCCTCTATCAGCGCATGCGTGCCGATGAGAAAATCGATTTTTCCGGCGGCAAGCTCTGCCGTTATTCTCTTTTTCTCCGCCGCGGGCGTCGCACCGATAAGCAGGCGACAATTGTAGCCCAGCTTTTCAAAAAGCGGAGCGAGATCGATATAATGCTGGCGGGCAAGAATTTCCGTCGGCGCCATAAGCGCAGCCTGCGTGTGATTTTGCAGAGCCACGTATGCCGCATATGCCGCACAGACCGTCTTTCCCGAGCCGACGTCGCCCGAAACGAGCCTGTTCATCTGCATTCCGCCCGTCATATCGCTTTCGATTTCATCGATCGTGCGCTTTTGCGCGCCCGTAAGCTCAAATGGCAGAGCGGCGAGAAATTTATTCCTGTCCGCAGGGAGAAACTTCTTTCCGCTGCACGATTTTTCGCTCTTCCCCGCCATTGAGAGCATAAGCGCGAAAAGATACATTTCTTCAAAGGCGAGCCGTTTTTTCGCTCTTTCAATCGCCTCAAAATCAACCGGGCAATGAATCTGGCAGAGCGCATATTTTATATCGCAGAGCCCGTGCTTTTTCCGCAGCTCATAAGGCAGACTTTCGCAGAGACAGTCCGGAGAGGAGGAGTCGAACACGGCGTCAAGCGCGGAGCGGACGTATGATGACATCAGCTTTTGCGATATGCCCTCCGTCAGCGGATAGACGGGGACGAACGGCCGCAGCGGAACGCTTCCGCGCACGACCTCGACGGCGGGAGACGACATTGAAACGGTGTTTCCCCTGCGCTCGATTTTGCCGTAAAACCTGGCTTCCGTGCCCGTTTTCAGCATATCGCTTATATACGGCTGATTGAAGAAGGTTATGTTACATCTGCCGGTCTCGTCGCACCCGAGAACCTTTGTTATCGTCATCGAGCGGCGTATCATCGCGCTTTTCGCGGGCGCGGCGACTGTCAGCATAAGGGAGCAGACCTCGCCGTCGCAGGCTTCCTTTACGGTTTTGACGTTGCCCCGCATTTCATATCCCCTCGGAAAATGAAAGACGAGGTCAAGCGCCGTGAAAATTCCCATTCTCGCAAGCGCCTCCGCGCGCTTTTCGCCGACCCCGTACAGATTCCGGACGGGAGTATTTATTCCGAGCAAAAGAGAATTGTTTCGCAAAATGCCGCTCTCCTTTCATATTTTTACGAAAAAATTATATCATACGGGCGATTTTTAGTCAATAACGGTCAATAAAATATTGAAAAATAAAAAAATCTATGATAAAATATTTTATTATAACAACGTTGAGGAGAAAATCCCATGGAAAACAAGGTTACCCCAAGAATTCTTCAGGGCTTTGTCGAACTGCTTCCCGCAGATCAGCTTGCCTTTGAGGATATGAAGGGCAAAATAGAAAATGTTTATAAAAGATTCGGCTTCGTCCCGCTCGATACGCCGACCCTCGAATATTCCGAGGTGCTTCTGGCAAAGGCGGGGGGCGAAACGGAAAAGCAGATATACCGCTTCACTCACCACGATACGGACGTTTCGCTGCGGTTTGATCTGACCGTTCCCCTTGCAAGGTACGTAGCGCAGCACTTCCCGGATCTTTCGTTCCCCTTCAAGAGATACCAGATTTCAAAGTCTTTCAGAGGAGAGAGACCGCAGAAGGGCAGATACAGAGAGTTCTATCAATGCGACATTGACGTTATCGGCTCGGACAGCCTTGACCT
>DHMB01000007.1:21941-25062 GCA_002405565.1 Clostridiales bacterium UBA4653 | reverse complement strand
GGTTACCTTACTCCGAATGAATGTTTTGAAAAATTAACTCTTTAATTTGTCTATTTATCTTGACAAGTTTCGAAGAGGTGCGCCTGCGGCGCGGGATTATTATGTTTTTTGCCGGGCTTTGGTGTCTATGTGGATGGGGAAACTGTATTAGCCTCCCTCTTTGAGGGAGATTTGCAAGCGGTGCGAAGCACCCTTGCAGGCTTCGCCGAGAAGAAGGTGGGGTGGCGCGACGAAGTCGTGACTGAAGGAGTACGCCTTTCCGAGCTCTTTTCTCATTTCACTTAATTTTCCTCTGTCACTTTCCCAGCGCCCGTGCAATCTCCTCCGCATTTTCACAGCAAATGAGAAAAATATATCGCCCTTTTGAAAAAACGATAGCCCCCGACTTTTTCTTTGCCCGCCTTTTCATTATCGAAAGCATTTCGGGCTTGTGGGAAACGTCGCAAAGCTCGATTATATCAATCTCGCCGCCGTAAAAGTCGCGGAAAAGGAACACGGCGCAGGTTCTGACGTTCTCAAAAGCCGTAATGTTTCCTCCGTCCGCAAAAAGGCGCGACAAAAGTTCATCCGTAAGCTCTCTTTCCCCCTCTTCGCCGCGCAGATACAGTGCGCCTCTCTCCGAAAGCGAAAATTCATTTATTATTTTTTTCATTTGCTCCCCGGCAGAACCACTGTCGACGCCGCAGGCGGAAAGCATCAAAACGGAAAGCACCAAAACAAAACAAATTATTTTTTTCATAAACATTCCTCCACGGTAAGGATATTTATAAGTTCATAAAAAAATTCCCGCCGCACATAAAACCGCGCCGAAAATGAAAAACTAAAACAAAAAAACGGAGAAAATTTATGGAGAAAATCAGGACAGACCTCGCCGCCGAGCTGTATGGCGAGGCGGAAAAAGCCTATGCAAGCGAAAACAAAGGCAAGCCGGACGGTATCATCGAGACGGAAAAGGACGCCGGCGACGGAATAACCGTTTCAGAGATAGAAATTGAAAACGAAATCGGCGCGGCGCTAATTGGAAAGCCCGTCGGCAAATATGTGACAGTCTCCTTCCCGACGGCGCGCGACATGGACTTTTCCGCCCTTGAAAAAACGGCAAACGTCATTGCGGATGAGATAAAGCTACTGCTCGGCTCGCTCCCCGAAAAACCGGAAAGCCTGCTCTTCTGCGGTCTCGGCAACAGACTTCTCTCGGCGGACGCCGTCGGCCCGCTTGCCTTTGACCGCGTTATTGCGACAAGGCAGCTGAAAATTTCAAATCCGACAGTGTTTGAAAGCGCTTCGCTTTTCGACGTCTGCTCCGTCTCTCCCGGGGTTGCCGCGCAAACGGGTATCGAAGCCTGCGACATAATAAAAGCGGTCGCCGCCGCGGAAAAGCCGGATATGATAATCGTTGCGGACGCACTCGCCGCAAAAAGTCGCGAACGTCTCGCCCGGACGGTTCAGATAAGCACGACCGGCATCTCCCCCGGCAGCGGTATCGGCGGAGCGCATAAGGAAATCAGCCTTGCAACAGTCGGCATACCCGTTTTTTCGGTCGGCACGCCGACAGTTATTGCAAGCGCGGTTCTCGCGGGTGACGAAGGGGAAAAAGGCGATGTTTTCTTCGTTTCTCCGAAGGAAATCGACGTAATTTCAAAAAATCTCGGAACGCTTATCGGTTGTGCCGTCAATCGCGCTTTTCAGGGAAATTTGTCATATGAAGAAATGCTGATGATGTAATAAACCGCTTTTCCGCGCCGTATATATTTGTATGAAAATATATAAAGCGAGGTTTTGAAAAATGAACGGAAATCCCACACCCGAAAGCAGCGAGCTCATTCCTTATATAAAAGAACGCAAAAGAACGGGCGCACAGAAAATAATTTTTCTCATCGCTATAATCGGCATTATTGCCGCGATATGTATCACGCTTATAAAGTCATCCGGCGGTTTTCTCGGCGGGCTTTTCGGAAAAAACACGGAAACAACAACCTCCGCCCCCGAAACGACGACCTCTCCGTCACAAAAAGAAAATATCTATGATTACGACCCCTCCGCAGTTCCGGAGGGCAAAAAGGGCGTCATCCCCGCAGACCTTTCCGCTGAAAAGCAGGGCAGGCGTTTTTCATCGGACGGCGATATCAGCCGGGCGTCATCATCTCTGCAAAAGGTGACGGAAAACAAGATTTCTGTGCTTATCGTCTGCACTCATCCCTATGAAAGCTATTCGGAGAGCAAGCTCATTTCATACGGCGACGATTTTTATCCTATCGGCGGCGAGGCAACTGTCGACGCGCTTGCAAGAGAGCTGACGGTTTCCCTTCTTTCCCTCGGCGTCGGAGCGGAATATCTTGACACCGGTATAACCTCGGCAAAGGGGTCATATGCGGCGGCGCAGGCAAAAATCGAGGATTACCTCAAAACTCATCCGGACATCGTCTATATAATCGACCTTCACCGCGGAGTCATCTCCGACAGCAATGACAATCTCCTCTGTCCCATTACGGAAAAGGACGGCGATATCTATGCGCAGATGAGATTTACCATCGGCACGGTCGACGGCAAGCCCTCAGAATCTCTCCCGACCGTAAACGCTCTGTTTGATGTCATCTCCGAGCGCTTTCCTTCGCTCATAATGCCCATCGAAACGGACGACGCGCCCATTTGTCAGCAGCTTGCGCCGACCGTCATAACCCTTGAAATCGGCTCCTGTGCAAATACATATTCCTCTGCCGAAAATACCGCAAAATATTTTGCCTTCATCTTTTCGGAGACTGTTAAACCATGACCTGCTTTTCTTTTCCGCTCCGCTGTCTTTTACGATTTACAAAACGAAAACTTCCCGCAAACGCCGTTTCATTATCTTTATGTACTTTCTTTTTTGAAAAGAAAGTACGAAAGAAAGCAATTCGGACGTTCCTTCCGAAGCCTCCCTGTTGTTCAAGGCGGGGCTTTTCTGCCACGTCGGCTTAACCAAGGCAAAGGCGAAAGTGCAGTTCGAATCTTAAAGTGTTTTTTATTGTGCGGGGCTTTTGTGCCTGCGGGGGCGGAGGAAAGCAAGAGGATTTTAGTTTCTATCTTTGAAAGAGAAGGCATATGAAGTCCGCACAAAGCCAATAACCGAAGTTTCTTTTGC
>DHMB01000007.1:929-21880 GCA_002405565.1 Clostridiales bacterium UBA4653 | reverse complement strand
TTCTTTTCAAAGAAAAGTAGGTTGAAAAAAGATTTGAATTGTGATATGATGCTTATGAAAAGCAATCGGTCGGAGGAATGAAAAAATGATGTTTGAACTGAAGCCTGTAACAAAGCATATAATCTGGGGCGGGGAAAGGCTTTCCCGCGACTACGGAATGGGCGAAGCGGGAGAAAAAATCGCGGAGGCATGGGAGCTGACGTGCCGTCCCGACGGAGATAATACGATAATCGGCGGAGAATATGACGGGAAATTGCTTTCGGAATTTGTGCGCGAAAATCCGTCGGCTCTCGGAAAGAATTACAAGGGCGACCGTTTCCCTCTGCTTATAAAGCTGATAGACGCGGAGGCGGATCTTTCGATTCAGGTTCATCCGGACGACGAATATGCCGCAGAGCATACGGACGATATGGGTAAAACGGAAATGTGGTATATAGTGGACGCCGCGCCCGGCGCAAAACTCATATACGGAATGAAAAGAAAATACACAAGGGAAGAGCTGAAAAAAGCCATAGCGGAGGGCACGCTTGAAAGCCTTATGAACTATGTTGAGGTCAAGGCGGGGGAGACGTATTTTATCCCCTCGGGACTTGTTCACGCTATCGGCGCGGGGATTTTCATCGCCGAGATACAGCAGAATTCAAATATTACATACCGTGTTTACGACTACAATCGCCGCCAGCCGGACGGTTCGCTCCGCCAGCTTCATATCGAGCCGGCGCTTGACGTTATCGATCGGTTTGACCCGTCTGCCGTCAAGGCAAAGCACGAAGGCGACGTTATCGCGTCCTGCAAGTATTTTTCCGTCCGCGCAAAGAAGGTTGCGGGCGAGGCTGAGGTTTTTGCGGGCGATGAGAGCTTTCTTCATCTTCTCATAGCCGACGGAGCCTGCGAGATTTCCTGCGGCGATGAGAAAATAAGCGCGAAAAAAGGCGGTAGCATTTTTGTTGCCGCCGCCTCGGGAAGAGTTACCCTTTCGGGAAACGCAACCGTTCTGGTTTCTTCTATATGAGCTTTTTTGAAGCGAAAAGGTTTATGTCCCATGCTGGAAAGCCCTTCAGACGTCGCAGATAAAGCGCCCTTTCGGGAAGGATTTTATGCGTAAGCGAGATGAGGGAAAAAATATCTTCGCTTCTGTGATACAGTGACACCGCAAGCTCGGTGTCATTGTTTTTTATAAGGGAAAGCGAGCCGAGGAGAGCCTTCCGCTCCGCTCCCTCAACATCATATTTTATCAGTAATTTTTCGCCGGAAAAATTGCAGGCTTCATCGGGGGAAACGCAGTCAACCGTGCGGCTTTTCGCTCCGGAAAGCGAGCCGTCCGATGAAATGTGCGTTCCTCTGCCGCCGCCGTCGGCGATGACGAGCGACTCGGTCTTGTCCCAGGCGCAGGCGTTTACAAGGGAGAATTCTGTGTTTTCTGTCCCGGAGCAAAAGGCTTTCAGCTTTTCAAACGGCTTTTTTGCCGGCTCGAAGGCGCAGACCTTTTTTATCGACGGACAGAGCGATATTGCCTTTTTGACGGTGTCGCCCGTGTATGCGCCGAGATCGATATATGCGCCGTAGCCTCCCGAAAGGAGAGAGAAGGTTGAAGCTTCATCGCAGGAGCACTCCCAAAGATATTCCGGCTTGCCGGAAAGACGGAATTTAATGATACCGTCGTAAACCCTTTTTGATTCCTCGTCCGCCAGAAGTCCGCGCGCGGAATTTATCTCCGGAAGGTGATTTTCATAAAAATCTGCGTCGAAAAGCTCGCCTCCGCATACGGGAACGTCCGCGATGAACAGGCGATGACGGCGGGCGATGTTCTTCACATTTTCGATTACTTCGTCACGCGACGAGCCGAACGCAACGATGACCGTAAAATCGCCGAATTTCTCTTCAGCCCCGGAGAGGGACATAACGTGCTCGCCGCGGAAATATCTGTCGCGGACAAAGCCGTCCGAGGCGAAAAATCCGCTTGCCCGCAGTCCTTTTTTCTCCATAACGGAGAGAATTTTGTCCGCTCCGTCGCCCGTGCCGTAGAGAAGAATGGGCGAGGAGGCGTCTGCGAGAACCGACCAGAGCTCCTCTTCCCCGAAAACGGTTCTTGTCATCTGTCAATAACTCCGCGGAAGACGGGGTGCTCGAAGATTGTTCTTGCGATGAGCGAAACGCCGATTGCCTTCGGATGAACGCGGTCGCTTGAAAGAATATATGAGCTTGCCTTTGAGATCCATTTATCGATCGCAGACTGAACGTCTATATAGCCGACGGAATATTTTTCCGCGAGCTTTTTATAAAGAGCGTTTATCTCATCGACGTGATAGCGCATAAATTCATTTTTGTCAAGATCCATAAAGAACGGCGAAAGGATTATCGGCTCTGCGCCCTTTTCGCGGGCTTTTAAGATCATTTTCTCCATATTTGCGGCGGTTTCCCCGGAGGAAATGTGAACCTCTGTGTTTACGGGGAGCTCCGCAATTCGCCATGCGTCGTTTACGCCGATCATTATGAAAAGATAATCGGGGTTGTACGCAAGAACCTCGTCATCAAAGCGGGCAAGGAGCTGACGGCTCGTATCGCCCGAGGTTGCGGAGTTCATAAAGCGGATTTTGCAGTCCGGCTTTTCAGCCCAGGTCATACAGAAGAGATTGCCGACATAGCTGTTGCCGAGTGTGCCGACTCCGTCGCCGACGGGGCGCGCCCTCTGACAGTCTGTAATGCTGTCGCCCGTGAACATAACGCGGATAACCTGTTTTTCCATAGAAAATAACCTCTCTTTTGTGCTTTGTTACGGGCTAATTATAGCCGAAAAACGATTTTATGTAAAGAGTTTTTAACAATTTTGCGGTTTATATTTACAATCGGGTGCGGATGATGTTATAATAAGACGAAAAACAGCTTTTGCGGAGGTTTTTATGAGCGACGGAAAAATGGTCAAATTCAGAGGCGCAATGGGCGGCTACTCAAAGAAGGACGTAAACAGCTATATCGAGCAGATAAGCATTGATTTTGCGCGCAGAGAGGAAGAGCTGAAGAGCGATATCGAAAGCGAAAAGCGCAAGGTATCGGAGGCGAAAAGCCGCATAGACGAGCTTACTCATATGCTTGACGAGCTTGCCTGCGAGGCGTATTCTTCCGAAAACGCCGCGTCCCTCGCAAATGACGGGAAAGTTGCCGCGGAGGAGCACGGAAAAGAACTTTCGCAAATGCTTGATGAGCTTGCCTGCCGTCTTTATGCCGCAGAAAAGCGCGAAGAGGAGCTGAAAGCCGCACTTGCGGGAATGGCAGACCGCATTGCCGGGTACGAAAGTCGCGAGAGCGGGGAAGAGCTTTCCGAGGAGGTTGCGGAAAAAATCCGCAATAAAACGGAGGAGCTGCTTCGTCACGCAGGAGAAGAGGCGGGAAGAATAATTTCGGCAGCGGAAGAAAAAGCCGCGGAGATGGTCTCCGTTGCGAGCGAAAAGGCGGAAACGCTTATAAACGAGGCAAAAGTCCGTGCGGGAGCGGAGGAAGGCAAGATAAAGAAAATGTACAGCTCGGCGGCAGAGGACTATTGCGAGCAGATAAGAAAGCTGACCGCGGAAATGACAGCCGCGGGCGGCAAGTCGACTGAAAAAACGGAGAAAAAGCCGTCTCAAAGCGAAAAGCCGACAACAATTGATGACAAAATTGATTCGTTTTTCCGCACGCTGTTTTCGCAGATAAGCCCGAAAAACAAGGGCAAGGGCTGAAAAAACCGGCAAAAAACGTCGATTGGTTTGCGCTTGACAAGCCTTCTTCGATGTGATAAAATATGAAGCACAAAAAGGAAAGGAGAAAATGTTATGGCAGGCGAAAATTATGCTCATAAAATAATAGCGCAGAACAAAAAAGCCCGCCACGACTATTTTGTCCTTGACACATGCGAGGCGGGGATTGAGCTTCTCGGCACGGAGGTGAAAAGCCTGCGGCTGGGCGCCGTCAATCTCAAGGATTCGTATTGCTATATTGAAAAGGGCGAGCTTTTTATGACGGGCGTTCATATCAGCCCGTATGAAAAGGGAAACATTTTCAATCGAGATCCTATGCGGGACAGAAAGCTGCTGATGCATAAGAAGGAGATCATCCGGTTGCTTGCGAAGATCGGTCAGGAAGGGCTGACGCTCGTTCCGCTTTCACTTTACTTTTCCGGAAGGAACGTAAAGGCGGAGATCGGGCTTTGCAAGGGCAAAAAGCTTTATGACAAGCGCGAAACCGAAGCCAAAAAGGCGGAGGCGCGCTACGTCGACCGCTTTGAACGGCAAAGAACAAGATAATCAAGGGCCCGTAAAGGTTTCGACGGGGAACATGAAACGGGGTAAGCGAGCGGAGCCGCACAAGCTCCCAAAAACTGTGCAACCTAAAATTAAACGCTAACAATAACAAATTAGCTCTCGCTGCCTAAGGGCGCGGGTGTCCTGCCGATGAGTATCGCGGCTTCGGTCCGGGCATAACACAGCGATGAACGTGAACGGCTTTTTAGCTTTTGACGCCGTCACGCATTAAAAAGCTACCGATGCGCAAAGCCTGTTTGCCGGCGTTGCGGGGAGGGAATTTCAAAAGACAGAATGCGCTCGGAGAAAGCCCCGCGGATCGTTTTTCGGACAGGAGTTCGATTCTCCTCGGGTCCACCAAAAGAAAAGCGCCCTTGCGGCGCTTTTACTTTTTCCTGAGGGGAGCGAAGAGAGCGGTAGTGAATGACAGCACAGGCGTGCTGTCTGAGCCGCGATGACCGAACGGCGTCGAGCCGTGAGAATCGATTCTCCTCGGGTCCACCAAAAAGAAAAGTCGCCATAAGGCGGCTTTTCTTTTTGCAATCATAAAGGAGAATCGAAGGGAGCGGTAGTGAATGAGGCGCCGGTGGCGCGTCAGAGCCGCTTGACCTTAGGGCGTCGAGCCTGAGAGATTCGATTCTCTTTTATCGCGTTTGCTCGGAGCGGTGATGTTTGGGGACGGAAAAACGGATTACATATCAAAAGCCCTCGCTTCGGCGAGGGCTTTGTAGCTTAAAGAATATATATCATTTTTAAGTAATTCATGCGATTGATGCGGTTTAATTAACCCGCTATCAACTTAAAACCGTTTTCATTGAGAATTGAATATACAATATAAAAGTTTCCGTCTTTCTTGTTTGTGTCGTCTCTTGTCACTTCTAACACCAAAGGAATTCTTCTTCCATCGCAAATGTATGTTAAAACCTGGCCGTCGCTGTCAAAAAAAGCGACCATACCTTTCTTAAACAATGTCGGTTTCTCGAAGATTATGTGATTGATGTCTTGGGGATCTATTGCGAAAGATAAGTTGTCTTTTTTGAAAATAAGACCATCTTTCTCGCCTCTGATGATTGTGAGTGACGGGTTATGACCAATTTTGAACTCTTTTTCTTGATAAGACCATACTAACATGTTGTTTCTCCTTTTTGTCTTTTTTATTGATTATACGACACGGTTCGTCAATTGTCAAGAAGAAAATAATAAATATTCAAAATACAATATAAAAAGGGAAATTGTAGAAAATAAAAACGGATTAAATGGATAAAAAAGACAAAGCTCGTTTGTCAATTCTCTTGAATTCTTTGAAAAACAAAAACCGCCCGACGGGCGGTTTTTTCTATTGCTCATTTCATCATCTTATAAATTATCTTTGCCGCGTCGGCGCGGGTCAGCGTGTCGTCCGCTTTCATACCAGAAAAATATCCGAGCGACGCCATTGCCGCAAGCCCCTCGTCTGTCACTTCGTCGCCGCAGGACGCCGCAACGGGAAGCGATTCGGAGAGAGAAGGCGAGATTTTTGACATCAGCCTTGAAACGATCGTTGCCGCCTGACGCGCTGTTATAGGAGCGTTTCCGTCAAAACGCTTGCCGTCCTCATAATCAACGCCGAAGATTATTCCTCCGGACACCGCCGCTGTAACATATTTTCTCTGATATGCGGAAATGTCGGCGTCATCGGCGAAGGTCGTTGCGGCGGACTCCGAGGTCGGGAGGTCGAGGGCGCTCATCGCCATAACGAGAAATTCGCCCCTTGTGACGGTTTTTTCGGGATAAAAATATTTCTCTCCGCCAATCGTCTCTCCGAGAAGAATTTCCTTCCCGCCGAGAACAGACGCCGCAGTATATGCGTCATTTCCCGCCATATCGCTGTATTTTATGCTGTTTTTAGAGACGGTGATTTTGATTTCCGCCTCGCCGGAGATGTTTCCGTAATAATCCTTTGCAACGAATCTGAAACGATCCTTGCCGCTGAAATTTTCGTCCGGCGAATAGACGAATTTGCCTGTGATATTGTCAAGAGTCAGCTCGCCGTGCTTCGGCTCGGAGGTGAGAAAATACGTGATGGCGTCGCCCTCTTTGTCAACGGAAGAAAGGGTTCCGAAGCAGGGAATTTCCTTTTCGACGGAGAGCGCCCCGTCGGTTACGGTCGGCGCAAAGTTGAGCGAGGGCAGGGTGCTGACGGAGCAGACGAAGGTTTCGTCATCATTTCCCGCCGAAAACTCAAATCCGGCTGAAACCTCCTTTGCCGCGGGTACGAACCGCAGGGCGGAAACGGACGCAATGTCGATTTCGTCTCCCGCCGAGACCTCCTTTTCGCCGAACATCAGTTTGCCCGCTTTTTCGCTCGGCAGGGAAACGATTTTGATTTTTTCGGGCTTCGCGCCGAGAAAGCTTTCAAAATCGGCGGCTGTGAATGAAACGGAATTCTCTCCGACGCTTGTTTTGACCATTTTCATCGACGAGCGGATGACGTCAAGTCCCGGCGAAAGACTGACGGCAAAGGCTGTCAGCGAAATGCAGAAAACAAGGCAGAGCGCATACAGAACAACAAATAATTTTTTCATAAAAAATTCCTCCCGGATAGCAAAAATCTATGTAACAGAATTTTCGCCATGCGGGAGGAGAGTTATTCATAAGTGAAGGGTTAAAAGTGGAAAGTGAAGAGAAAAGGTGCGCCTGCGGCGCGGTCGCTTTGCTTTTGAGTTTACGCCAAAGGCTGCCTGTCCGGAAACATCGGGCGGGTTATTTCTTCGGCGTTTTCATCTTTGCAAGCGGATTTGCGCTGACGGCTTCTTCAAGCGAAGCGTTGCTTATATGGGTATATATCTGGGTGGTATTGAGCTGTTCGTGACCCAGAATTTCTTTCAGCGCGAGCACGTCGACTCCGCCCTCCTGATACATCAGCGTTGCCGCCGTATGACGCAGCTTATGGGTTGAATAATGCTTGTTTTTGAGTCCCGCTTCGCCGAGGTATTTATAGACAAGCCACTGCACCGTCTTTACGCTTATTCTTTTATGCAGGCGCGAAAGAAACAGCGCGTTTTTATCCTTTATTTCCTTTCCGTCACGCCCGCGGACGGGAATATAATCTCTTATGGCGGCGCGGCAGGCGTCATTTAAGTAAACAATGCGCTCCTTATTGCCCTTTCCCACAACGCGCAGCGACCTCATCTGCGGGTCGATATCCGTCAGATTTATGCCGACAAGCTCCGAAAGTCTCATTCCGCAGTTGAGAAAGAGGGTCAGTATGCAGTAATCCCTTTCCTTCGTTTTGGACTCCTCGTCCGCATAGACGCTGTCCAGAAGGGAAACGCTTTCGTCAAGGGAGAGAAACTTCGGCAGAGCTCTTTTTATCTTCGGCGCTTCTATATCGACAGCGGGGTTTTTCTCCATCACTTTTTCAACTGAGGTCAGATATTTGAAATATGCCTTTATTGCCGAGAGTTTACGGCTTCTGGCTGACGTTCCGCAACCCCTCTCCGAGGCAAGATAAGCCATGAATTCAAGAATATCTATCGTTTTTATGCTCTTTGAAAATTCTTCGTTTGCGCAGGAGATATCTATCTTTTCAAATTCCTCGCTGTCCGTCGGTATGCCGCTCCGTCTCGCAATAACAAATCTGAAAAACAGATACAGATCGAGGTGATATTCAAAGACCGTCGTTTTTGATCTGCCCTGAATGACGAGCTTATAGCGCAGAAATCTTTCAAGCAGGGGCGATGTCTCATTCGGTTTTCTTTCTTCCATTGCGGCTCTCCTTTCTCTTTTGGTGATACTGTCACAAGCTGATTATATCACGGAAAAAGAAAAATGTAAACTTTCGGCGAAAAAAATGTTATTTATATTGAAGAAAGGCAAAATAAAAGCTATAATATAGTCAATAGCTCCGCTACGGAAGGATAGCAAATGGAAAACAGAAGCATGATAAAATCAATCGGGGGCAATGTCTGGAAGCTGATACAGACGCACATTGTTATGATGATATTCGGCGTGATGGTGTATCTTCCCGTCGGCGTTGAAACAAAGAGCAGACAGATACTGACCCTTATTTTCAGCATATTCACAATCATTTTTTATTATTATCTCATCGACCTTTATATGTGGGACGTGGGCGCGAGGGACGCTGTCAGCGCGAGAGGCGCGGGCACAAAGCCGAATCTCTTAAAGGGCTTTGTCGCGGGACTTTTCGCCGCAATACCGGATCTTGTGCTCGGGATTGCTTTCTTTGTATTGAACCATTTCAGAGAATACAGCGACGGACTTTCCGCCGCAAACGGCGTTTTTGCCCTCATCACGCAGACATGGGAAGGAATGTTTATGGGGGTAAAGATGGCGCTTGTCGGCAAGAGCGGCGGCGCATGGTTTTATCTCGTCACTCCCTTTATCGCCGCGGCATTTGCGGGATTTTCATATATCTGCGGCACGGTGGAATTCACCATCATCCCAAGACCGAAAAAGTAAAGGAATAAAAATCATCCTCCGCGCATAGTATCAAGCGAAAACTCTTATGCGGAGGATATATTTTGAATAAATACGGTTTTGGAAGGGCGGCTTTTCTCGTCTCATGTTTTCTTGTCATATCGGTGCTTTTGGCGGCTGTTGCGACCGTCAGCGCGAGGATATTCATCTCCGAGGCGGAAAGCGCGGCGGCGGGCGAAGATAAAAAGCCGTTGCCGACTGTAATAATCGACGCCGGTCACGGCGGAAGGGACGGCGGCGCCTCGGCTGACGACGGCACCCTTGAAAAGGACTTGAACCTTGCGGTTGCAAAGGAACTTTGCGACCTTTTTGAAGGTGCCGGCTATGATACGGTTATGACCAGGACGGAGGATGTCGCCCTCGGAGATGAAAATTCATCCCATAAAAAGCTCGGAGACCTCAAAGCGAGAGTCGAGCTTGCAAAGCAATATAAAAACGCGATTTTTATAAGCGTACATATGAACAAATTCCCCGTCCCGAAATATTCGGGGCTCTGCGTGTATTTTTCAAAGAAAACAGAGGGCTCGGCAGTGCTTGCGGAGGACGTCCGCATGGCCGTTGCCACTTATCTTCAAAAGGAAAACGGCAGGCAGATAAAGGGAGCGGGGAGCGAGATATACGTTCTCGACAACGCCCCGTGCACGGCAATCCTCGTCGAATGTGGGTTTCTTTCAAACCCGTCGGAGCTTGCCATGCTCAAAACAGAGGAATACAGAAAAAAGGTTGCCGCCTGCATTTTCACGGCGACGGCAAACTATATGTCAGAAACTATTACGGAGGAAGTCAATTGAAAGGTCAGAAAACGGTCTATGTGTGCTCCGAGTGCGACTATCAGAGCGCAAAATGGCTCGGTCGTTGCCCGTCATGCGGCGCATGGAACACAATGACGGAGGAAACTTACGAGGCGCCCGCGTCGGAACCGAAAAAGGGTGCGGGGCGGCAGAATATGCTCGTCCGCGCGAGCGAAAACAGCGAGCCCGTGCTCCTCGGAGAAGGGAATATTCCGGAATATATGCGCTCGTCGACAGGCGTCGGCGAGTTTGACAGGGTTCTCGGCGGAGGGCTTGTCTGTGGGTCTGTTATCCTGCTTTCCGGCGAGCCCGGAATAGGAAAGTCGACTCTGCTCCTTCAGATATGCGCCGAGATGTCGAGAGAAAAGACCGTTCTTTATGTTTCCGGCGAGGAATCCGCGGCGCAGATTTCCCTGCGGGCAAAGCGTCTCGGCATAAAGAGCAAAAGCGTCTATCTGTTGACTGAAACAAATGTCGAAAAGATACTTGAAAGTGCAAAAAAGCTCTCTCCGGATATGATAATAGTCGATTCCATACAGACAATGTATCATACGGAAAGCACAACCATCCCCGGCAGCATAACGCAGATACGCGAGTGTGCTTCGATGTTTATAAACACGGCGAAAACAGAGGGAGTGTCTGTCATTCTTGTCGGACACGTTACGAAAGAAGGCAGCATTGCGGGGCCCAAGGTGCTCGAGCATATGGTTGATACCGTGCTCTATTTTGAGGGCGAGCGCAGGCAGAACTGCCGTCTCATCCGCGCGATAAAGAACCGTTTCGGCTCGACAAACGAAATAGGCGTGTTTGAAATGACGGACGAAGGGCTACGCGAGGTGGACAACCCCTCCGCCATGCTTCTTTCAGACCGTCCGCAGAATGTTTCGGGCAACTGCGCCGTCTGCGTTGTTGAGGGCACACGCCCGATAGTTGCGGAGATTCAGGCGCTTGCAACAAACACCGTTTTTCCCGCCCCGCGAAGAACGTCAAACGGCATTGACTACAACCGTGCCGCGCTGATACTTGCCGTGCTTGAAAAGCGGCTCGGCTTGCGTTTTTCCTCTGTTGACGTTTATCTGAACGTCATCGGCGGCATAAGAATTGAGGAAACCGCGTCCGACGTCGGCGTTGCGCTCGCGCTGATTTCCTCCGTGCGTGATATTCCCGTTCCGGACGAGCTGCTCTGCATAGGCGAGCTCGGACTTTCCGGCGAGGTTCGCGCCGTTTCGCATATCGAAAGCCGCGTTACGGAGGCGGCAAGGCTGGGCTTTAAGAAAATAATCCTGCCGTCACGCTCGGCAAAATCAGTCCGCAAGGTGCCGGACGGCGTTACGCTTATGCCCATAAAGAGCATTTTCGAGGTTCTGACAATCCTCAAATAACCTACTTTTCTTCGACCGTACTTTTCTTTGAAAAGAAAAGTAGGCAAAAGAAACTTCAATAAATTGTTTTGCGCAAATATTATATTCTCATAAAAAGGGGCGTTTTTCCGCTCTTTTTTGATTTTCAATTCGAGAAGAAAAAAGGCAAAAGAAACTTCGGTTATTGGCTTGTTCAGACATTTCATTGCCTGCATAAACGGGTATTGCAATGTAGGGGAGGGGTTTCCCCTCCCGTCTCGGCGAAGCCTGCAAGGGTGCTTCGCACGCTTGCAAATCTCCCTCCGGGAGGGAGCTTTAACGGAGAGCGGAAACATATCGTATGGGACAGGCCTCCCGTCATCCCGCGTGTTGTTTCCAATATAAAAATTCCCGCTCGAAATTGCGGGAAATTTTTTTGAAAAAAACGAAAAAATATGTGGAAACGTGCCGGAATATATGATATAATTGTCGCTGTAATATTTTTTCCCAAGGGGTGTTTATGAAGAAAATCGGCTTTGATAATGACAAGTATATCCAGATGCAATCGCAAAATATTCGCGACCGTATCGCTTCGTTCGGCGGCAAGCTCTATCTTGAATTCGGCGGCAAGCTGTTTGACGATTTCCACGCGGCGCGCGTCCTTCCGGGGTTCTTGCCCGATACGAAAGTCAAAATGTTGCTCAAGCTCAAGGACAGCGCGGAAATAATCATCGTAATCTCCGCAGACGACATTGAAAAGAACAAGATAAGAGGCGACCTCGGCATTACATACGATCTCGACGCCCTCCGCTTGATTGACGCTTTCCGTAGCATCGGGCTTTACGTTGGCTCGGTTGTTATCTCGCATTTCAAGGATCAGCCCGCCGCAGTCAACTTTTCGAAAAGGCTTGACTCTCTCGGCATAAAGGTTTACCGTCATTATATCATTCCCGATTATCCCGCAAACATTCCGCTTATAGTCTCGGACGAGGGCTACGGCAAAAACGAATACGTCGAAACCACCCGCCCGCTCGTAGTGGTGACAGCTCCGGGCCCCGGCAGCGGCAAAATGGCAACCTGTCTTTCCCAGCTGTATCACGAGAGCAAGCGCGGAATCAAATCCGGTTATGCAAAGTTTGAAACATTCCCGATATGGAATCTCCCCTTAAGTCATCCCGTCAACCTTGCTTATGAAGCCGCAACGGCAGACCTTGACGACGTCAACATGATAGACCCGTTCCATCTCGAAGCCTACGGCGTGTCTACTGTAAACTACAACCGCGATATAGAAATTTTTCCCGTCCTGAACACTATTTTTACTAAAATTTTCGGCTCCTCACCCTATAAAAGCCCGACGGATATGGGCGTGAATATGGTCGGCAACTGCATTTCGGACGACGAAGTCGTCAGAGAAGCGTCAAAGCAGGAGGTTGTCCGCCGTTATTACAATGCGCTCTGTTCCGCACGACAGGGTATGGGCGGAAAGGACGAAATCTATCGTCTTGAGCTGATAATGAGCAAGCTCGGCATAACTCCCGAAATCCGCACCTGCGCAATCGAGGCAAAAAAGAAAGCAGAGGAGACTTCCGCTCCGGCAGTTGCGATAGAGCTTCCGGACGGCACGATAGTTACGGGGAAGACGTCGTCTCTTCTCGGTTCGTCTGCCGCAGCGCTTCTCAATGCTCTCAAAAAGCTCGCCGGCATAGATGATGACATTCTTCTCATCTCTCCCGCCGTCATCGAGCCGATTCAGAAGCTCAAAACGGAGCATATGGGCAATTCAAATCCACGTCTGCATATGGACGAAGTGCTTATTGCGCTTTCAATCTGCGCCGTCACGGCTCCGATCGCCGCAAAAGCGCTTGACCAGCTCGAAAAGCTGAGATGTACGGAAGCTCATTCGACGGTCATCCTTTCAAGAGTTGACGAAAACGTCTTCAAAAAGCTCGGCGTCAACGTCACCTGCGAGCCGCAGTATCAGACGAAAAAGCTTTATCATCCCAAATAACAAAAAGCCGCCTTTGGGCGGCTTTTTAGTTGTCGGTTTCCGATTCGTTTATTTTCAGAAATTCTTCAAAGTTGCCGTAATCAATTCCGGCGCCGTGGAGGACATAAGAGTCCATATCGTCATTATATACCCTGATTCTGACGGTGCCCGTGCAATGGATTCTGAGCTCAATCATGGGTTCGGATTTGGTTTTATAAATGACTATGCGATAGAAATCGGTGATGTCGCAATGCTTTATAAATACCTCGCTTCCCGGCTTGACCGAGTCCGTATCAAGGGCTTTGCACACTTCAATCAGCTTGCTTTTTGTTTCCGGTTTATAGAGCAGACTGTATGCCCCGGTGCTTCCGGCATCGGAGGAGCAGTGCTTTATATATACCGAGTCAATTACAGACTCGCCGCCGATGAGAGCGCTCCATTTTTCCGTAAACAGTCTTATTGCTTCCCGTTCGACTTCCGTATATTCCGGTTCTGCCGTTTTATCCGGATTTGTCCTGCACCCGACAGGAGCAAGCAGAGCGGATAAGCAGAGCAGGAGCGAGAGAGTTATTATAATTATGCGTTTCATGAATGACTCCTTTCGGCTTCGGAAAATTTCATCTGTCAGCCTCCGTTTCATGTGTACCGTAAAAGACTTCAAACGCCTTATAATCTATTCCCGTCCCATGGAGAGCATAGGCGTCGCCGTCATCATTGTATACTCTCATTTCAACTTCGCCCGTGTGATAAGCTGCGAATTCAATTATCGGCTTCAGACCGGCATCATAAATTACAACGCGGCAGCCTTCAAAAATACTTATGTGGCGGTCAAGAAAGACAAGCCCTCCTGGTTTTACGGAGTCCGGGTCAAGCGCTTTGCAATATTCAAGCGCCCTGTTTTTCGTTTCCGTTTTATAAAGCCAACTTTGAACAATAATATCCTCCATGCTTGACGAAGGATTATACGGGTCGCATCCTTTAACGGATATTCTGTCCGGAATCAGCTCGCCTCCGATGAGAGCGCTCCATTTTTCCGTAAACAGTCTTATTGCCTCCCGTTCAACTTCTGCATATTCCGGTTCTGCCGTTTTATCCGGGTTTGTCCTGCACCCGACAGGAGCAAGCAAAACAAAGAAGCAGAGCAGGGCGGCAAGCGTTCTTAAAAATGTGTGCTTCATGGGTTACTCCTTTCAGTATGAAGATTTTCAAAGCAAGGGGTGGACTGCAATGTCAGCCCGAAAACGAATTCGATTATACATTTTCGCCTTGCTTTCATGAGTAATTATATCATAAATTTCCTTTTCGGTCAAGAATTATTTCAAGGTATAAAAAACGGGCGACTGAACGTCGCCCGTCAAATATGAGATTATCCCGTCATTTGTCCGCTGCTATCCGTTTGACAGCTGCGGTGAGCGAATAAATATCCTCCGGTTTTGTGAAAGCCGAGAAGCTGATACGGACAGCGTCGCCGCCCGTGCCGACGGCGGTGTGAGCCGTCGGAGCGCAGTGAAGCCCGGGGCGGGTGCATATGCCGCTTTCCGCAAGAGAAGCCGAAAGTGCCGACCCGCTCATCCCGTCCGAATTGAAGAGCAGAACACCGCCCTCTCTTTCCGGCAGATAAATTTTTACCCCGTCGACAGCGGACAGTCCGTCTCTTGCCAGAGAAAACATTTCCTTTTCATGGGCAAGAATTCTCTGCGTGCCGACCGAACGGACATATTTAATCCCCTCTCCCAGCCCGACAATACCTGGCACGTTCACAGTCCCCGCCTCGTATGATTCGGGAGGTGTGTGACCCATCGTTATATCGGCGGAAGCAAAGCCGCTCCCGCCGAATTCCGAAGGAGAAAGAAGAGAAAAATCGAAATCGTCACAGAAAACGGCGAAGCCCGTTCCCTGCGGGCCGTAAAGCCCTTTATGTCCCGGAGCGCACAGCACGCTTATTCCGTCACGGGGGATATTTATATCGTATATTCCCGCGCTCTGCGACGCGTCGACAACATAAATCAGCCCGCGCCTGCGGCAGACCTCCCCGATTTTCGCAATCGGAAGGGTGATGGAGCAGATGTTTGACGCGTGCACCGTCACGACGATTCTCGTCCTCGGCGTGATTTTTGCCTCAAGCTCCGAGATGAGAGCGTCATCCGCTGCGAGCGCGTTTATAACGGAATATTCCGCACCCCGCATGGCGCATATATTTGCCACGGGCCGACGGACGCTGTTATGCTCCATATTTGTTGTTATGACGCCGTCTCCCGGGCGTATAAGTCCCGAAAGAACTTTGTTTATCGCATGCGTTGCGTTATATGAAAAAATTACGTTTTCCTGACGCGTCGTCCCGAAAAGGGCGCAAAGTCCGCTTCTCGTATCAAATACCGCCTCGGCGGACTTCAATGCAAGCGCGTGCGCGCTCCTTCCGGGGTTTCCGCAGTCTTCCTTTATACATTTCGCCATTGACCTTGCCACCCGGGGTGGCTTTGGGAAGGTTGTGGCGGCGTTGTCGAGATATATCATAAAGCCGTCTCCGTGACCGTCAGAGCGTCACCGTGCCCGAATACTCAATGCCGTTTCTTTTCAGAATGAGCATTGCGGTATCACAGTCGGAATAACCGATGGCAACGCCCGACGTACAGCCCCTTTTGTTTTTTTCGGGGCTCAGACGGACGGATCTTGCGCTTATGCCGTTTTTGCTCAGCAATCGCGCCGCTTTTGTCGCCATTGTCGGCGACGGTATTGTTATGACGCATTTATCCATCGTTTTCACGCCCTTGTTTTTTAATGGGGAGAAAATAAATCCCTCCCTGCTTTATAATATGCAAAAGGGGGCTGTGCCGTCAACAAAAGGGTTACAGAATAAAAAGGTATATAACGGAGGCGGCGAGCGCCGTGACGCTTACTCCCGCGAGAAACCAGAGCAGCGCGGCGGGCAATTTCGGTTTCAGCTTTCCCGCTCCGCCGCAGGCGCGGATTATCCGTCCCGCTTCTTTCACAAGCTCGCTTTCATCGGGGCTTGGCGCGTCCTCCCGTATGAAAAGATACGCTTCCTCAACCGTGTCGCTTTCTATATCGCTGACGATCACCATGTTCTTTTTATATGCTCTTGTTATCATAAAAGGCTCTCCTGCGTGAATTTGATATGCAAGATTATTTGCCTTCCGAAAAAATTTTTATGCAGAAAACGCCTTCCGTGCGTAAATACGGGCTAAAATCAAAAACAGAGGTCATTTTTTCAAAAAACTATTGCCCGCAGGAAATTTTTGTGTTATAATAATCCATAAGGTCACTTAAAGAAGCGACTTTTCAATCGCGGACGGCGGCGGATATTTTCCGCCGGATATATTTTCTTTTTTTCGGGTTCGCGGACGTGGGTATCATTCCCGTAATTCTGAAATGTAATTTTATTTTATATATATTTTTTCCGTATATCGAGCCGGACGGCGGCGGTGAGATAAGCGGAAACTCTATTTTAATATTCCCCAAAGAAAGACGGGATCGTGAAGAGGACTTTTCCGTTTTTATGGGAGTGGACTGCTTTTTTGTCCGGATTACATAATATTTATTTGAAAGGATCCCATCTTTTTCGGATGGGCTTGGTGTGCTATGGCAAGATCAAAAGCTAAAAAACTGAAAGTGTTTGCATTGGGAGGTCTCGGCGAGATTGCAAAGAACCTCACTGTGCTTGAATACAGCGACAATATAATCGTTATTGACTGCGGTCTCGGCTTCCCGAGCGACGATATGCTCGGAGTTGACCTCGTTGTCCCCGATGTGACATATCTTGTAAACAACAGAGAAAAAATAAAGGGCGTAATTCTTACGCACGGTCATGAAGACCATATCGGCGGCGTGCCGTATCTTCTTCAGAAAATAAACGTCCCAGTTTACGGGACAAGACTGACGCTCGGTATCCTTGAAAACAAGTTCAAGGAATTCCGTTTCGACTTCAAGCCCGATCTGCGTTGCGTTTCGGCGGGAGAGAAAATAAAGCTCGGAATATTTGATGTCGAATTCATTCATGTCAACCACTCGATAGCGGGCGCTGTGTGCGTTGCGGTGAAGACTCCCGTCGGCACGGTTGTCCACTCCGGCGACTTCAAGATCGACGCTACGCCCGTCGACGGAGAAATGACAGACCTCACGCGCCTCGGCGAGATAGGCAAGGAGGGAGTAAAGCTTCTGATGTGCGAATCGACGAACGTTGAGCGCCCCGGCTTTACTCCGTCCGAAAAGAAGGTCGGGCAGTCGCTTGTACGCTTCTTTGACGAATACAAAGACAAGCGGATTGTCATTTCAACCTTTTCCTCAAACGTTCACCGTGTTCAGCAGGTGATTGACATTGCCCATAAGCACGGCAGAAAGGTTGCGATAACGGGCAGAAGCATGATAAACGTTGTCGGCGCGGCGGAGGAGCTTGGGTATATGTCATTCCCCGAAGGGGCGCTTGTCGACATTTCCGAGATAAAGAAATATCCTCCCGAAAAGACGACGATCATTTCAACGGGCAGTCAGGGCGAGCCGATGTCTGCGCTTTACAGAATGACCTTCGGCATGCACGACAAGATTGAGCTCGGCCCGTCGGATCTTGTCATCATTTCCGCTTCGGCTATACCCGGCAACGAAAAGCTCGTCGGCAATATTATAAACGAGCTCTTCCGCAGAGGCGTTACCGTTCTCAACGACGCAATTGCCGAGGTTCATGTTTCCGGTCACGCATGCGCAGAGGAAATAAAGATATTCCATGCGCTCCTGAAGCCGAAATATTTTGTGCCGATACATGGCGAAGCCCGTCATCTTTATCATCACAAGGAGCTTGCCGAGCAGATGGGCATGCCCTCCGAAAATATTTTCGTTATGGATGTCGGCAGGGTGCTTGAAATCGACTCCGCGGGCGCAAGATTTGCCGGAACCGTGCCGAGCGGAATCATTATGGTCGACGGCAGCGGCGTCGGCGACGTCGGCAACGTTGTTCTGAGTGACAGACGTCATCTCTCGCAGGACGGACTTATCGTTGTTTCCGTCGCGATAGATTTTGATATCCGCGATATGGTCTCCGGGCCCGAGGTGGTTTCAAGGGGCTTTGTTTACGAGAAGGACTCCGCCAATCTTATCGACAGCATAAAGGAGGTTGTCCGCGGCTCCGTTTATGACGCTCTCGATCACAAAAACTGCGACTTCCCGCAGATCCGCGGCAAGATAAAGGACGACCTTTCCAAATTCATTTATCAGCAGACAAAGCGTCGCCCGATGATTCTTCCCATTGTTCTTGATATGTGAAAAAATCCCCGCTCCGGCGGGGATTTTCTGTTATGAAAAGAAAGCCGCGCGGGCTTCGTCAGATAATAAAAAATCCACCCGATTGCGGGTGGATTTTTGTTTGTTCAGTTTGCGTGATAGCCCTTTGCGGGGAACTCGCTTACATAGCCCTTTTCAAGGTAGCCGATGTAAGTGTTGCCTGCCGCGAGAGTGAGCTCTGCGCCGCTTTCGGTTGTGAGGATGAGGGAGCCGTTTGCTGTCTTTGTCCAGTTGATGGCGATCATTTTACCGCCGTAGCAGTAATAACCCTTGCCTGTGCCCGTTACGGAGATGAAAGCCATCTTCGGGTCTTCTGCGGGACCCTTGCCCTGTGTGACGCTGACGCCGAGGAAGATAACGTTTGTGAACGAAAGTTCTTCGCCGGAAATGTTTGTGCCCTTTATCTCAACCTGAGAACGGATGTATTTTCCGGATGTAGCGTCATAATTGAATGTGACTTCCTTCTTGCTTTCGTTGTTGTCCATTGTGAAGTCGATCTTGACTGTCTTTGCGGAAATCGAAGAAGCGGAAGCGGAGCTTGTTCCGAACTTGAAGCCGTTCGGCGCGCCCGTGTAGCCTGCGCCGCTCTTTGCAAATCTGGAGGACTTGCCTGTGATCATTGCTTTGAGAGCCGAACCGTTTACGACTGTATCGTAAAGAAGGTCGGAACGTGAGCCCTTGTTCTGGATTGTGCCGTATTTATCGCTGTAATCCTTGCCTGCCCAGCTTGTGATGTATTCGTCCTTTGTGTCGACGAAGGCATAACGCGCGCCGAGTCTTGCTTTGACGTTTGCATAGAAATCGTATGTTTCGTTTATCGAACCGCCGTGGCAAACGAGGATTGCGTTATGACCCTGCGCGATGTCGATGTGATAATCTCTGCCGGAACGGACGTTGCATATGTCGGATATGTCCTCGTAATCCTCGATTATCGCAAGGTAACGTGTGATACCCGGAGCGACGAGCGCTTCATAGAGAATGTCTGCCTGATAGATACCCTTCTGGTTTTTGTAAGCGTTCTGAATGTTGTCGACCACTATGGCAACGGGACGCTTGTTTGAAGGATTGGTCTTGCTTGTTTTAAGCCCCGTGAGGGGATTTATGTATGCTCCTGTTTCGGGGGGAGTTATCGGGCTTGTTGTGACCGGAGGTTTGACTGTCGTCGTTGTTGTCGTTGTTGCCGGAGCTGTTGTCTGAACGGGGGCGGTCGAGCCCGGGGTTGTTGTCGTGGGCGTGTTTACTGTTGTTGTTTCCGAGGTCTGAGGCTTGAGTGTGAGCTGCGGCTCTGTTGTCGTTTCCTTGTTGCCTCCGCCGCAACCGATGACGGACGCGCATATCGACGCGACAATCGCCACGGTCAGGATCATGAGTATAATTTGTTTGAATTCTTTCTTCATCTGACGGACTTCCTTTCTTTTCCTTTGCGAATAATATCGGGTACTACCCCACCGATTTTTATATATGCCGTGATGTACTTTATATACTACCACACATCACCCGAAAAGTCAAATACAATTTGCATGCAAAAAGGTACAAAAATCGGCTCGGTTCTCTGTGGATTTTAACGTTTTCGACGTTTTTCGCGCAATGCGGAGAAAAAACGGGATAGCTTTTCGGCACATTCCTCCCGCATGACGCCTTCCGTCACCTCCGGAGTGTGATTGAAGCCGAGCGAGAACGTTTTTTCCCTTGATACAACCGCGCCTGCTTTTTCGTCCCTTGCGCCGAAAATGACGCGCTTTATTCTCGAATTGATTATCGCGCCGGCGCACATGGGGCAGGGCTCGAGCGTCACATAAAGCTCGCACATAAAGAGCCTCCAGCCTCCGAGCTTTTTGCAGGCGAGGTCGATTGCTTTCACCTCCGCGTGACAGAGCGCGTTTTTGTCCTTTTCGCGGGTGTTATGCGCCCTCGCGACAATCTTATTGCCGCAGACAATAACCGCCCCGACAGGTACCTCGCCGATTTCAGCCGCTTTTTCGGCTTCCCTCAGCGCTATGCTCATAAAATATTCGTCACGGGAGATAGGTTTCATTTTTCCTCTATTCTTCAAACATATAGCCTTTGCCCCTGACGGTGCGTATGAGCTTTATGCCGAATTTATTTTCAAGTTTTTCGCGCAGATAGCAGATGTAAACGTCGACGACGTTTTCTCCGTCGCCTCCGCCCCAGACATTGTCATAGAGCTCGCTGCGCGACACCTCCGTTCCTCTGCGGGAATAGAGATATTCAAAAAGGGCAAATTCGCGCTTTGTCAGGCGCGATGAGCTTCCGTGATAGGCGACGGTGCGCTTTTCTTTGTCGACGGAAAGTCTTCCCGCCGCCGTGATTTTTCTTATTGTCGGCGATGAGGAAGAGCCGCTGTCGCCGAAGAGCACGCGCATAAGCTCCTCTGTGTCAAAAGGTCTGGAAAGCACCGCGGTCGGGTCAAGACCGCCCATGTCCGAAAGCTCCTCCGCATATCCGAACACAACGGAAAGGCAGTCGCCCTCAGGAATTGTCACGCTGCCGGCGTCCGGCGCAGAGATGAGCAGGGCGCAGGGCGGGACGGGAGTGCTTTTTTCGGGCATGACGTTCGCTCCGCATTCCGAAAGCTCAAGGCAGAGCATGCGGCGAAAAATCCTGTCCGAACAAACAATATAAACGTCCGTCATGATTTTTCCGCCGTATCAAGCGCCGTGCCGGTTGCCGGAATTTTTATCTTTCTGCAACGGTCGGAGCCCTTGTATTTCTGAATTTCGCGGCTTGCCTCGGTTATCGTCTGTCCCGCTTTGAGCGTGAACAG
>DHMB01000007.1:0-888 GCA_002405565.1 Clostridiales bacterium UBA4653 | reverse complement strand
TCCCGCCGTTCTCGTTGCTTTTTCGGGGATGAGCTTTGTGTTTATGACAATCGCTTTGTTCTGCGAGTTTACGAGGATAATGTCTTCATTTTCGGAGATGAAGAACGCCGCAACTATCGGCGAAGCCGCGGAATAAGCCGCGACGAGCTTCTTTCTCGCCGCCTTTGTCTCATAGAGCGAGAGGGGAATTCTGACGCCCTTGCCGTTTTCAAAAATATAAACTATGAAGTGCTTTTCGTCATACTTTGTATTGACGTCCATGGCGATGACCTTTTCATCCTTTTCAAAGCCGAGCTTTGCGGGAATATAATCGCCGAGGGCGGACGCCTTGCAGGTATCGAAATCGGAGGCTTTTGCGCGGTAAAGGCGCTGTTTATCCGAGACGAAGAGCAGCTCGGAGATGTTTTCTCCGTCCGTCACCTGTGCGATTTCGTCGCCGTCCTTGAGCTTTTGTTCGTCGGCTCCGCGCAGGGAAGTGAGGGTGATTTTCTTGAAATAGCCGCCCTTTGTGAAATAGAATTTGACGTTGTAATTGTCGACAAAGTCCTCTTCCTTGTATTCGACGACCGTGTCGTCCGTTATGAGACGGGTCTTTCTCGGCACGGCATATTTTTTCTTGACCTCTTCAAGCTGTGTCGCGATGAGCTTTTTCATCTTCTTTTCGGAGCCGAGCGTTTCGCGCAGATCCTCGATTTCGCGCTTGAGATTTTCGATTTCCTTTATGCGCTCGATGATGTATTCGCGGTTGAGATGACGGAGCTTTATCTCCGCAATGTATTCAGCCTGGACTCTGTCGATTCCGAAGCCCGCCATCAGGTTCGGCACGACGTCCGCGTCCTTTTCCGTCTCGCGCACGATTTTTATCGCTTTGTCGATGTCAAGCAGTAT
>DHMB01000164.1:17618-18588 GCA_002405565.1 Clostridiales bacterium UBA4653 | reverse complement strand
TTTCGATTTCCTTTATGCGCTCGATGATGTATTCGCGGTTGAGATGACGGAGCTTTATCTCCGCAATGTATTCAGCCTGGACTCTGTCGATTCCGAAGCCCGCCATCAGGTTCGGCACGACGTCCGCGTCCTTTTCCGTCTCGCGCACGATTTTTATCGCTTTGTCGATGTCAAGCAGTATCTCGCCGAGACCGAGAAGCAGATGGAGCTTTTCGCACTTTCTGTCAAGGTCGAAGGAGAGCGTGCGGCTGACGCACTTCATTCTGAATTTTATCCATTCTTCAATTATCGCCCGAACGCCGAGGAGTCTCGGCTCACCGTCGATGAGGACGTTGAAATTGCAGGTGAAGTCGTCCTGCAGGGGCGTTTTCTTGAAGAGCTTTGCCATCAGCATGTCGGGGTCTGTTCCGCGCCTTACGTCAAGGGTGAGCTTGAAGCCGTGCAGGTCGATTTCGTCGCGCACGTCCGTAACCTCTTTGAGCTGTCCTTCCTTTATCATGTCGGTCAGCTTTTTGAAGATGAGCTCAATCGACGTTGAATAAGGAATTTCAACGATTTCGATACAGCCGGAGTTCTTGTCATAAACATATCTTGAACGGAGCGTGACCTTGCCTCGTCCCGTCTCAAAAATGTCTCTCATCTGCTCGCGGTTGTATATAAGTCCGCCGCCACCCGGAAAATCGGGCGCCTTGATTATGTCCATGAGCTCGTCCGTCGGGAGCGCGGGGTCGCGGAGAATTGCAATCGTTCCGTCGCAGACCTCGCCCAGGTTGAACGAGCATATCTGGCTCTGAAGTCCGACGGCAATACCCATGTTGGACGAAACGAGAATGTTCGGGAAGGACGTCGGGAGCAGGGTCGGCTCGGTTGTCGTGTTGTCGTAGTTGGGGACAAGGTCGACGGCGTTTCTGTCTATCCCGCCGAAGATTTCCGCGCATATCGGGTCGAGCTTTGCCTCCGTATAACGCGA
>DHMB01000164.1:0-17552 GCA_002405565.1 Clostridiales bacterium UBA4653 | reverse complement strand
CGCGAGGCGGCGTACGCCATGTCGCGGCTGTACTGCTTTCCGAAGCTCCCTTTTGAGTCGACAAACGGATGAAGCAGGGCTTCGTTGCCGCGCGTCAGTCTGACCATTGTTTCGTAAATTGCCGCGTCGCCGTGAGGGTTTAAGCGCATTGTCTGACCGACGATATTCGCGCTCTTCGTTCTGCCGCCCGTCAGGAGCCCCATTTTATACATCGTATAGAGCAGCTTTCTGTGCGACGGCTTGAAACCGTCAATTTCCGGTATCGCGCGGGAAACGATGACCGACATAACGTATGGCATGTAGTTTTTTTCGATTGTCTCCGTTATGGGCTGGTTCGTCGGCTCTGCCGGAGGGAGGTCGTCAAAGGTGATCTGGTCGCTTTTCTTTTTTCTTGCCATTGTCATTTACCTCCCTTTCATTAAATATCTGCGTCGGCAAGATAGAATTTGCCGTTGCGCGCGATGAAATCTTTTCTTTCGGTGATGTCGTCGCCGAGGAGCGTTTCAAAAATGTATTCCGTCTGCGCTCTGTCCGCCTCGCAGATCTTTATCAGCCTGCGGGTTGCGGGGTTCATCGTCGTCTGCCACATCATTTCGGGCTCGTTTTCGCCGAGGCCCTTGGAGCGTTGCAGCGTGTATTTTGCGTTGCCTATTTCTTTGAGTATTTCGAGCTTTTCCTTCTCGTTATAGGCAAAATATATCTTGTCCTTTGACGAGATTTCAAAAAGCGGCGATTCCGCGATATAGACTCTGCCTTCCTTTATGAGCGTCGGCAGAAGCCGATAAAACATTGTCAGAATGAGTGTTCTTATCTGGAAGCCGTCCTCATCCGCATCGGTGCAGATTATGATCTTGCTCCATTTCAGAGAATCGAGATCAAAGGTCGCCTCGCCCTTCTGCTTGACTTCGACTCCGCAACCGATGACCTTGAGAAGGTCTGTTATAATGTCGCTCTTGAAGATTCTGTCATAGCCTGCTTTAAGACAGTTGAGGGTCTTGCCGCGGACGGGGATTATCGCCTGAAATTCTGCGTCTCTGCCGAGCTTACAGGATGTGAGAGCCGAGTCGCCCTCAACGATATAAAGCTCGCGCCTTTCGGGATCCTTTGAGCGGCACGAAACGAATTTTTCGACTCTTGACGCTATGTCGTTTGAAGTGCTGAGCTTCTTTTTGAGGTTGAGACGGGTGCTCTCCGCCGTTTCGCGGCTACGCTTGTTGACGAGCACCTGCGCCGCGATTTTGTCCGCGTCGAGCGGATTTTCCGCGAAATAAACTTCAAGCGTGCTCTTGAGATAGTCCGTCATAGCCTCGGCTATGAATTCGTTCGTTATTGCCTTTTTCGTCTGGTTCGCATATGACGTTTCGGTCGAAAAGCTGTTTATGACGAGGACAAGGCAGTCCTCAATGTCGGCAAAGGTTATCTTTGAATCCGTCTTGTTGTATTTGCCGGTTTGCTTTATATATTTGTCGATGGCGTATACAAACGCTGTCCTTGCCGCCTTGTCGGGCGAGCCGCCGTGCTCAAGAAAGCTGGAGTTATGATAATACTCGATGAGCTGGAACGAATTTGAAAAGCAGAAAGCAAATTCGGCTTTCAGGCTGTAATCGTTCTTGTCGGCACGGTCGCGACCTCTTGTCTCCATCTGATAATACTGCGGAGGGGTGATTGCTTCCGCTCCCGCCATGCGGGCGATATAATCCTTTATGCCGGATTCATAATAATATTCTTTTTCCTCAAAATCGCCCTCCATCGTCTGCCAGCGGAAAACGAAATGCAGTCCTGCATTGACGACAGCCTGACGTTCAAGCATTGTTTCAAAGAATATCTTCGGGATGTTTGTGTCCGTGAATACTTCAAGGTCGGGACGCCATGTGACAACGGTTCCCGTTCTCTGCTCCTTCTTTGAAAGGGGCGTGCGGATGAGCTCGCCGTCGGGTTCGCCCTTTTTGAAGTTCATTTCGAGCATTTCCGTCGTATGATAAGACTGCACCTTCATAAATTCCGACGAGCACTGCGTCGCCGCCGCGCCGAGACCGTTCAGTCCGAGAGAATATTTATAGTTTGAGCCGCTTTCGTTATTGTTGTATTTACCGCCGGCATAAAGCTCGCAATAGACAAGCTCCCAGTTATAAGCGTGCTCCTTTTCGTTATAATCGAGCGGGACGCCGCGCCCGAAGTCCTCAATGCGGATGGTGCGATCGCTGAAAACGGTTATGTTTATTCTGTCTCCGTAGCCCTCGCGCGCCTCGTCGACCGAGTTTGAGAGAATCTCAAAAACGGAATGTTCGCACCCTTCGATACTGTCCGAACCGAAAATGACGGCAGGACGCGCACGCACGCGTTCCGCCCCTTTCAGCATGGTTATACTGTTGTCGTTATAAGTGTTGTTTTTGACAGCCATTTTATCACTCCGCTCAATGTTTTACTGAATTTTCTGTTGATTTATTATGAAAATTTGTTATAATATCTTTATGGGCGCAGAATGCGCAACTTATTTCAATCTGATTTATTATACCATATATTGATGTTTTATTCAAGAAAAATTTGCAAAAACGCATGATGAGGATGTAAAGTATATGAAAGACGAGCTTCGCGGGATATTCCTTTCGGAAAACATAGAGTGCTTTGCTCCGCTCCCGATTGAAAAATGCAAAGTCCGCCGTCCGGATTTTCTTCTGAGAGCGGGACTGCCCGCAGAGGAGGCGAAAACGGCAATAATGTTTCTCATCCCGTATTATGTGGGAGACGGGGAAGGCAATATTTCGCTCTATGCGCGCCCGATGGACTATCATTACTATTGCGGGGAGCTTTTCCCGCGACTTTGCAGAAAGCTCAGCGAGAAGCTCGGCGGGAGGTTCGTCGGCTTTTCGGACAAGTCCCCGATTGAAGAGGCGGACGCCGCCTGCCGCGCGGGACTCGGCGTCATCGGCGACAGCTACGTCATCATAAACGAAAAATACGGCTCTTTTGTTTTCCTTGCGGAGGTGTTTACGGACAATCCTCCCGAAGCCTTCGGCTGTGACCCGCAGGGCGATTTTCCGCTTTCATATTGCCCGCATTGCGGCGCGTGCAGGCGTGCCTGCCCGATGACGGAAAGCGGAATGGACTGCCTTTCGGCGGTCACCCAGAAAAAGGGAGAGCTTTCGGAAGACGAAAAGGCTTACATAAAGAAATACGGCAGCGCATGGGGCTGCGATATCTGCCAGCTTTCCTGTCCGCTTGTGAAAAAGGCGATTGACGGCGGGGCTGAAACGCCGATTGAATTTTTCAGAGAGAACAGAATAAAAAATCTGACGGTCGAAACGCTTTCGGAAATTACGGATGAAGAATTCAAAAAGCGCGCTTTCTCATGGAGAGGGCGGGCGACTGTCGAAAGAAACCTGCGGTTGCTTTCCGGTGATGATTAAAACGGGAGCTGCCTGCAAAGAATACGCACGGAAGGAGGGGGACTGAACGTGAGTTACGAAAAGCTGAAAATCGAAAACGCGATACTCAAAACGGAAAACGCATACTATAAGCGCAGGATTGCAAGTCTGACGGGAAAGAAAAACGAGCCTGTCAAGGAGTTTCTGCGAAGGACGAACGCGGAAAGAAATTCGGGCTATGTCGGATATCTGAAAAACGCGATAAATATGTCCGCGACGGCGGATATATGCTCCAAAATATTTTTCGGACTGAAAAGATTTCTTCTCGCCTCCTCGGTTGTCAGAATTGCGTATCTGATAATCCTGCTCATCCAGAGCGGCGCGACGATTGCCATTGCGGCGGTGCTTGCGCTGTTGCTTTTGCCGGCGGCTTTTCTGATTTCTCTGCTCGGCGCGCTTATCGCCGTTTTTTCAAGAAAGCATTGCAGAAAGCGCTTTGACGACCTTTCCGGCACGGTTTATATAGTCTATGAGGATGTCGACGGCGGATACGCGGAGGAGCTGAAAAAGAAGGGCACGCTGATGTGTGTTTCGGGCTCGATTTTCAAATGCGGCTTCCTCAGCGCGTCAAAACCGAAGGACGGAAAAATATATATTCATATCAGCTTTGTTTTCTCGCTTGTCAAGACGCTTGCCTCGCGCGAGAACATACGAATTGTTGAAATTTTCTGAAAGGAGAACGGGAAAATGCTTCACTTCATATACGGAAGAACGTCATCCGGCAAGAGCGACTGGCTTTATGCAAAGGCGAGCGAGTCCGCAAAGAGCCGCCGTGTTTTCATCATCGTACCGGACAGGGAAGCCGTTGCGACGGAAAGAAAATGCGCCGAGCTCGAAGGCGGAGAAAATATCGACGTCGTCACGTTTTCCCGTCTCGTAAACTATATATTCCGCAAAAAGGGCGGCATTTGCCAGAGCTATATCGGAGCGGGCGCAAAGAAAATCATAATGTACGGCGTTCTGCGCGATATAAAAGCCGAGCTTGACTGCTTCGGCAAAATTTCGCCTTCCGACCTTTCGACTGTCGAAAAGCTGACGGGGGAGCGGTCGGAATTTTATAAAAACATGATAACGCCGGAGCAGCTTGCCGAGGCGGCGGAGGATATTTCCGAAACGCCGAAAACCCGCGCGAAGCTCTGTGACCTTGCGAAAATCTTCGCCGCTTATGACGGAGAAATCGCAAAGAAATGGTCGGAGCCGGACGGGGCGATATCGAAGGCGTGCGAGGTCTGCGGCGACTTTTTTGACGGAAGCGACGTTTTCATAGACTCTTTCATCAGCTTCACAAAACAGCAATACGGCATGCTTTCGCTGATATTTTCCCGCGCCTGCGATACATACATAACTCTCGGCTATGTGCCTGCGGACGACAGGGACAGCACGGCGTTTGTTTCGCTTGCGAAAACAGACGCGATTCTTCATGCCGTCGCAAAAGAGGCGGGGACGGAAATCGCAAAGCCGCTTGAATTTTCCCGCAGGCTCGGATATAAGAACAAGAGCATTGAATATCTTGCGGACAGGCTGTTTCTGCTCCGGAAGAGCGACGGCGAAACTGACGCATACGGCGACGGAGTCTTTATCGTGGAATGTCGCAACAGGCACGAGGAAGCGGAAGCCATTGCAACCGACATTGCAAAGCGGGTGCGGAAGGGTTACAGATACCGCGATATGGCTGTTATCGCGCGCGATACCGAAAGCTATGCCGGAATAATCGATTCGGAGCTTGAAAAGGCGGGCATACCTTATTACGTTTCCCATCGGACGGACATAGACGAGAGGGGAATCGTCAAATTCATTTATTCCGCCTATGCCTGCGTCGTAAGAGGGTTCAGGCTCGGAGACATAATCGAATACATAAAAACAGACTACGCGGGAATATCGGGCGATGAGTGCGATATGCTCGAAAATTACCTTATAAAATGGAAGCTCCAGGGAAAGAAATTCACGTCGGACGAGGCGTGGACAGCGCCCCTGCGGGGCTATGATGACAGAATACGCGATGGCGATGAAGAAACGCTTGAAACGCTGAACAATCTGAGAGAAACCGTCCGCAAGCCTCTGATTGCTTTTGCGGGGCTCCTCGGAAACTGCGTGACGGTCAAGGATCATGCAACGGCGCTTTACGATTTTCTGATGAGCATGGAAATCCCTTCAAAGCTGAAGGGTGACGCCGCTCTTGCGGCAAAGGTCGGCGACGCGAAGGGCGCGGAGGAATTTGCCCAGCTCTGGCGCGCGCTGATGGACGCTCTTGACCAGACCGTCGGCAGTGCGGGAGAAAAAAATACGGACGCGGAAGGCTTTCTGAGACTTCTGAAGCTCGCGTTTTCGGAAACGGATATAGGCTCGATACCCACCTCTGTCGACGAGGTTGTCATAGGCGGGGCGGCAAACACGCACCCGAAGGTGAAAATCGTTTATATTCTCGGCGCGACGGACGGCGTCTTTCCGAAAAGAATATCGGATGAGGGAATTATCTCCGAGTTCGAGAAGGATCTTCTCCGCAAGCGCGGCATTGAATTTTCATCGACGCTTGAAAGGAGCATTTCGGACGAAAATTATTATTTTTATCAGGCGGTGTGCGCCCCTTCCGAAATTCTTTTCATAACATATGCTCCCGTCGGAAAAACGGACGGCTCCGCCGCTCTGCGACAGGTGAAAAAGCTGTTGCCGAAGGCGTCGAAACTGAAATTTGACGATATCCCGAAAACAGACAGGATATACAGTGCCGAGGCGGCGCTCGAATATGTGTTGACAGAGCACGACGGCGCGTCCCGCGCGATGGCGGAATATCTTTCGTCAAAGCCGGAATATTCGGAGCGACTTGCATATGCAAAGGCGTCGGTTTCGGCGGGAGAGTGCAGAATTTCCGGCGACGCGGCGGAAGAGCTTTTCGGGGAAAAGACGAAAACAAGCTATTCAAGGCTCGAAAGCTATATAAAATGTCATTTCAAATATTTCTGCGATTACGAGCTCAGAATTTCGGATGAAGGCAGCGCGGATTTTTCTGCCGTCAACATCGGCAATTTCATGCATGCCGCGCTTGAAGCCGCGGCGCGTTACGCCTGCGATCCGGATTGTCCGGAGGAGGAAATCGAAAAGTCTGTAAGGCTTGCCGCGGAGAGCTATATCCGCTCCGTGACGGGAAGACCGCTCGGAGAGCTTTCGCCGCGTCTCCGTCACATAACGGATCACCTCTGCGAAAAGGCAAAGATATTTGCGCAGAGAATACGCCGCGAATTTTCGGAAAGTAAGTTCAGACCCGTAAAGTTTGAATTTCCGATCGGCGAGGGGTGCGACGTCGGGGCACTCAGAATAGATGACGGAAAAAGCGCCGTCAGCCTTTTCGGCAGGGTGGACAGAATCGATACATACGATAATCCCGAGGACGGAAACCTTTATCTGCGCGTAATTGACTATAAAACCGGCTCAAAAGTCTTTGATTTTAATAATATTTCAAAGGGACTTGACATGCAGATGCTTTTATATCTTTTCTCCCTTTGCGAAAACGGGGAGAGGTGCTTCGGGAAGAAGCCCGTGCCCGCGGGCGTGCTTTATGTCAACCTTGATACGGACTCGGAAAAAATAAAGCTCGGCGCGGCACAGGAAAAGAAAAAATCGGTTTCCGGATTTGTTACGGCTATGGGAGATGACAGGCTTGACCTTGCCCGCGCGATGGAGCCGGAGCTGAAGGGGGAATTCCTTCCGTTCGGGACGACGTCAAAAAAGTACGCTGAAAAGCCAATGGGGCTTGACGCAATCGAGGAGCTGAAAGAGAGCGTCGTTCAGACGGTGCTCGAATGCGCCGCAGAGATGAAAAGCGGCGCGGCACAGGCAGCCCCTGTCGACTGCAAGGGCGTTGACCCCTGCAAATACTGCCGCATGAAACCGATATGCAGAATAATAAAAACGAAAGGTAACGAGGAAGAGGAAGATGAAAATTCCTGAGAGTATACTTAAAAAAGTTCAGAAGCCCGCGCGATATACGGGCGGCGAATGGGGACAGATCGTAAAGGAAAAGGAAGGGCTTGACGCAAGAATTGTTTTTTGCTTTCCCGATATATACGAGATCGGAATGTCGAATCTCGGCATGAGAATACTTTATGATATCTACAATAAGCACGAAAACATCGCCTGCGAGAGGTGCTTTGCGCCCTGGGAGGACATGGAGCAGCAGCTCCGCGAGCATGATATTCCGCTTTGCTCGCTCGAATCCTCCGATCCGCTCTGCGAATTCGATATGGTCGCTTTTTCGATACAGTACGAGCTTTGCTATACGACTCTTGTAAATATGCTTGAGCTCGGCAAGGTCAAGCTCCTCGCAAGCGAAAGGGGAGACAGTGACCCTCTCGTCATCTGCGGGGGTCCCTGCGCCTATAACGGCGAGCCCCTTGCGGACTTTGTCGATCTTTTCATAATCGGCGAGGGGGAAGAAGTCAACATCGAGCTTACGGAGCTTTATATCGAGCATAAAAAAGCCGGCTACTCAAAGGAAAAATTTCTGAGAGAAGCCTCGCATATCAAGGGAATATATGTTCCCTCGCTCTATGACGTCGATTACAACGCCGACGGAACCATAAGCCGTTTCGAGCCGAAATATCCGGATGTACCGGAAAAGGTACAGAAGAGAATAATTGAGGATATGGACAAGGCGCCGTATCCGGAAAAATTCATCGTGCCGTTCATTCAGACGGTTCAGGACAGAATCACCCTTGAGGTTTACAGGGGCTGTATAAGAGGTTGCCGCTTCTGCCAGGCGGGGGCTGTGTTCCGCCCTGTCAGGGAAAAGTCGCCGGAGGTGCTTTGCGAGCAGGCGAGAAAGCTGGCGGACAACACCGGTTACGGGGAGATGACCCTTTCCTCGCTTTCTATAAGCGACTATTCCTGCATTTCTCAGCTGACCGATATGCTCCTTGAATGGACGAACGACAGAAAGATTTCCCTTTCGCTTCCGTCGCTCCGTGTCGACAGCTTCACAAAGGAGCTTATGGATAAAATTTCAACCGTCCGCACGGGCACTCTGACCTTTGCTCCCGAAGCCGGGACGCAGCGCCTGCGCGACGTTATAAACAAGAACGTAATGGAAAAAGACCTTTTCAGAGCGTGCAGAGTGGCGTTTGAGGGCGGAAAGTCGCAGGTCAAGCTGTATTTTATGCAGGGCTTGCCGACCGAAACCGACGCAGACCTTGACGGTATCGCAAAGCTGGCAAAGGACGTTATCGAAGAATATTACGCAACCCCCGGCAGACCCCGCAAGGCTCCGCAGGTGACAATTTCCGCCGCCTGCTTTATTCCGAAGCCCTTTACGGCGTTCCAATGGGAGCCGCAATGCGCGTTTGACGAGCTTCTCCGCAAGCAGCAGTATCTGAAAGAGCAGATAACGGACAGAAAAATCAGATATAATTATCACGACGCCTCCGTCAGCCGTATTGAGGCGGTGTTTGCAAGAGGAGACAGACGTCTCGGCAAGGCTGTCATGGAAGCGCACAGGCGCGGAATGAAGCTGGACAGCTGGGAGGAATACTTCAGCTATGACAAATGGATTTCCGTTTTTGAGGATACGGGCATCGACCCCGATTTCTATGCAAACAGAGAACGCGCGGAGGACGAGATTCTTCCCTGGGACGTAATCGATATAGGAATGACGAAGGAATTCTTCCTGCGCGAAAGACACAAGGCTTTTGAAGAAAAAACAACGTCGAACTGCAAGCAGGCTTGCTCCGGCTGCGGCGCAAATAAACTCGGAGGTGAGAGATCGTGGTGTCCGAAGTTAAAAAAATAAGAGTTGAATTTTCAAAAACGGGTGCGCTGAAGTATATATCGCACCTTGACCTGAACCGCACAATGCAGAACGTGTTTCTGCGTTCAAAACTGCCGATAGTATATTCGCAGGGGTTCAATCCTCATCCGAAAACGGTGTTTTCTCCGCCGCTTTCCGTCGGCGTTTCGAGCGAATGCGAATTCATCGATTTCAAGATGACGGAGGACGTTCCGTATGACGTCATCTGCCAGAGGCTCAACGAATCGTTCCCCGAGGGGCTACGTGCGCTTTCCGCATACGAGCCGGAGAGCAAGTTTTCCGATATCGGCTGGGCGGATTATGAGATTGCCTTTGAAACGCCTTCGGCGACCGACCTTGAAGGCGAGGTCGGAGAGGCTCTCTCGGGCGAGATAATAGTTGAAAAAACGGGCAAAGCCGGCACGTACGACTTCAATATTTCGCAGAATATGCGTCTGCTTTCATGCAAGGCGGAAAACGGAATGCTGACGCTGAGGGCAAAGCTCTCCTGCAAGGAGCTGACGTTTGTCGGGCCGAATCTTCTGATAAAATATATAACGGAAAAGGTGCCTGCGCTTGCGGAGAGCGAGGTATTCATCTGTCGCAAGGCTGTGTATTTTGACGACGGCGAAACGCTTTTCAGATAAGAGGGGAGAAAAATGGAGGACAGCTATTCAATACTTGCGCGGCATTATGACAGCCTTATGGCTGACGTCGACTATGTTTCATATGCTGATTTTTATGAAAGAATGATTGAAAAATATGCTCCGTCCCTGCCGAAAAGACTGATTGACCTCGGTTGCGGAACGGGGAGCATTTCCGTGCTTCTGGCGGAAAAGGGCTATGAAGTGACGGGGGTTGACATAAGCTGCGAAATGCTTTCCGCGGCACTGAAAAAGGCTTCGGACAAGCACATAAGAATTCTTCTTCTGGAGCAGGATATGGCAAAGCTCGACTGTGGCGAAAACTACGGAGCGGCGATATGCAGCTTTGACGGCATAAACTATCTGACGAAGAGAGAGGAGCTTTCCTCCTGCTTTGAGAGAGTTTCCGCGAGCCTTTGCGAAGGCGGAGTGTTTGTTTTTGACGTAAACAGCAAATATAAATACGAAAACATCATCGCCGATAACACCTTTATCTATGAAACGGACGGACTTTTCCTTTCGTGGCAGAATTACTATATGAAAGAGAAGAGCATATGCGATTTTTACCTGACGTTTTTTGAAAAGCATGGCGAGAGGTGGCAGAGGACGGACGAATATCAGAGACAGAGAATGTATAGCGAAAGAACGCTGAAAAATGCCCTCGAAAAAGCGGGGCTTGAGCTCTGCGAGACGGTCTCCGATGTTTCCGGCGCGCCTGTCACAGAGGCAAGCGAAAGAATTTTTTATGTTTGCAGAAAGAAGTGAAACAATATGGAATACAATATTATCCGCGCGATGACAAGCGACGGCTCGGCGAGAGCCGTCATCATCATATCGACGGACATCGTAAACGAAGCCGTCAAAATGAAACACACCTCTCCGACAGCGACTGCGGCTCTCGGCAGAGTTATGACGGCGGCGTCCCTTATGGGAACGATGCTAAAAGAGAAAAATGACAGGCTGACGCTCACTTTTTCGGGCGACGGCCCTGCGGGAAAGATAATTGCCGTTTCGGATTATGAGGGCAACGTCAAGGGTTATATTCAGAACCCCGACGTCGATCTGCCGCTGAAATCAAACGGGAAATTGGATGTCGGCGGCGCTGTCGGCGCGGGGATACTCTCCGTTGTCAGAGATCTCGGCTCCGGCGAAATGCAGACGGGCTCCGTTGAAATAACGACGGGCGAGATCGGCGATGATATCTGCACGTTCTTTGCAAAAAGCGAGCAGATACCGACGGTCTGTTCGCTCGGAGTTCTCGTCGATACGGATTTATCCTGCAAGGCGGCGGGCGGCGTGCTCATTCAGCTCCTGCCTTATGCGGCGGAGGAGACTGTTGACAAGATTGAAAAAAATCTCCCGCTTATAACGAACGTTTCTCATCTCATTGCCGACGGCGTAACAAAGGAGCAGCTCCTTGACCGCGCCTTTGCGGGAATCGAATACGACGTTTTTGACGAGATCCCCGCCGGCTACCGTTGCGATTGCGACAGGGGCAGGATTCTTTCCGCGATATCGTCGTTTTCGAAAAAAGATATAGACGATCTCTTCTCCGATACGGACGAGATCGAAGTCTGCTGCCGTTTCTGCGATAAGAAATATAAATTCAGGAAAGAAGATATAAAGAAATGAGCAAAAAATCCCGCATATGCGGGATTTTTTGTGTGTGCGGGAAAGGAAATATGCTGTATTTTCAAAAATATGTTTACAAACCTCAAAGCATGTGATATAATTTACTTGCGACGTAATCGAATAAAACAACCGTTTTCCTTGGCTAAGTATACATTTTTATTTCACGATAAAAATGTATGCTCCCTTTTTGTATACTTTGCACAAGTGTAATGGTTGTATGAAATGATTGCGTCGCGGCTTGGAGCTTACGTTTTTTGTGCGTGGCTTTGAGCCGCGCACTTTTTTATTTCATCATTTATATTTTTAAGGAGGTCTTTATGGACAAGAAAGACATTGAAAAATTACGCAATCTCCGCACATTTGAAAAAAGCGACGCATCATTGAAATTCATTCAAACGATTTTGATAATCGCAACAGTGCTGGCGTCCGGTGCTGCTGTAATTCTGGGTTTTGTACTTATAGGCGAATACAGCGGAGGTGCCCTCGGATGGCTTTTGCTTTTGGGCGGCCCGGCGCTTTTCATCTTTTTATATTTTGTGTCAATGTTCACTTTGTGGACTATATACGATATAAAGATGATAAGAAACGCTTTGTATGACATAGAGCCGAGCGCTTCGCTCAAAAGCTTTGCCGGAAATGGAAACGGTATGAACTCCTCCTCTTGGGAGAGTTCTTCCTCTTCAACAGGCGCCACGCAAAAACCGTTTTACGGAGCTGAACCAACATCTCAATCACAGGCTCTGTCATCCGAGGACACAATGAAAAAATACGAAGAGTGGCTTGCAAACGGTACGATAACCAAGGAGGAGTTTGAAGCTCTGAAAAGAAAGAACGGCAATTGAGTGGGGACGGAAAAATGATTAAAAAAATAATAAATAAAACAGACAGGAAGGTTTGCGCAATAGTTGTTGTGTTGACATTTATATTGGAGAACCTTCCGGTATCTATAATACGTGCCTGTCGCAATTGGCAAGATACTGTCTATTTTGTCCCTTCTCTCGTAATGGCTGCAATGATAGCACTGTTTGCATTTAACGGCAAAATTCCGCGTGCGAAGTATATCGTATGCAAGCTTTGGTTCATTCCTGCCGCCATTATGACTGTTTATGTGATACTTGATTGTTTTAGAGTTATAGGATTCACGGGATTCTATGCGAGCATTTTATACATTTCACTCTGCATTATAAACATTGTGCAATATGTCTTCGTTGGCTTGTGGCTTAGATACGAGCTGAGCAGAGAAGAGACTTCCGAAAACCGGCTTGACGACATTGTTGTTCTGAAAAAGATGTGTGACGACGGAGTAATTTCCGAAGAGGAATTCACGGCAAAGAAAAAACAAATTCTCGGAATTTGAGGGATAATACAAAAAATCAGGAGCCGCCGGCTCCTGATTTTTATTATAAAATTTGCACAAATCAATAACCGAAGTTTCTTTTGCCTTTTTTAAGCTACGTCTGTGCAGAGACTTAAAAATCTGCATATCGTCCCCGATAACCAAAGTTTCTTTTGCCTACTTTTCTTTTCAAAGAAAAGTAGGTCAGGCTTTTTTATATGTGTACGCAAGGCCGCCTTCGGAGGTTTCGCGGTAACGGGCATTCATATCCTTGCCTGTGCGATACATAGTTTTTACGACGTTATCAAAAGAAATTTTACTTGAGCTTGCGAGGAAGGTCGCAAGGCTGAGAGCGTTTATAGCGCGCATAGACGAAACGGCGCCGCGCTCAATGCAGGGTATCTGCACAAGCCCGCAGATAGGGTCGCACGTCAGCCCAAGCTGATGCTCCATTGCAACCTCGGCGGCATATTCTATCTGGCTAAGTTTCATTTTTGAAAGCTCGCAGAGGGCGGCGGCAGTCATTGAGCAGGCTGTGCCCATTTCCGCCTGACATCCGCATTCCGCTCCGCTTATTGACGCGTTTGTTTTTACAATGTTACCGATAATCCCGCCGACGGCGAGCGCATTTATAATTTCGTCATCGGAATAGTCGTGTGTCTCCTGCATATATTTAAGAGCCGCGGGGAGTACGCTGCACGCTCCGCACGTCGGCGCTGTTACAACGGTTCCGCCTGCCGCATTCTGTTCGCCGACGGCAAACGCATAGGCGCAGACAATGCGGTTTTCTCTGTTTGCGTCGGTTTCGTTTTTCGGGTGCTGACCGAAAAGAACCGCCGCCTTTCTTTCAACGTTCAGTCCGCCTTCGAGGATACCTCTTTCGGAAAGCCCGTCGACAATGGCTTTTTTCATAGTTTGCCAGACTGTCGCAAGATAATCCTTTATGCTCTCGCCCTCGTATTTATAAACGTAATCAGAAAGGCGGAGATTATATTTTTTGCAGTGCGCGGCAATTTCCTCAAAGCTGTTTTCCGGATAGACCTCCGGAGACGTTACAGATGGCAAACCGTCAACCGAAATGTCCCCTCCACCGACGCTGAGCGCGCGCATGTAGCCAATCTCTTTGCCGCCGGAATGCGCTAAAAAGTCCATTGTGTTTTCGTGGGGAAGGTCGACTGTTTCCGTATCGAAAACTATTTCCGTCCGCGCCGCGCCGAGGACGCTGTTTATCGCAAGATCGGTGTGGTGTCCTTTTCCGGTTTTCGCAAGGGAACCGTAGAGAATGACCTTGTAACTTTCGGCATTTTTATATTTTTCAAGAAAGACTTTTGCCGCCTTTTCCGGCCCCATGGTGTGCGAGCTTGACGGCCCTCTGCCTATCTTATATATTTCTCTTATGGATTGCATTTCCGCTATCCTCCGCAGACAACATTTTTCTTTATTATATCACATTTTTCGATTTTGTAAAGCACGCTGCCGACTTTTTATTTTCCGCTTGACTTTAACAAAATAAAGTGTTATACTGTTAAAGTAAACAAATCTACGGAGGATTTTTTATGGATAAGCTGCGCTCTCCCGCAACGGACGCCCTCTTTGAAGCGATACTTTCGCTTGAGACGGTTGACGAATGTTATAAATTTTTCGAGGACGCCTGCACGATAAAGGAAATTCTTGATATTTCCCAGCGATTTGAGGTTGCAAGGCTGCTTTCTGAAAAGAAAAATTATCAGGAAATATCAAAGGAAACAGGCGCGAGCACGGCGACCATCAGCCGCGTTGCAAAGTGCCTTTCATACGGAAGCGACGGGTATGCGCTCGTGCTTGAAAGGCTGAAAGAGAATAAAAAGTAAAAATAAACCTCACGGCGGTTGCCGTGAGGTTTTTGTTTATTTTTTGATCGAGACTTGACCGAACGTTGCGGAGGCTGTTATTTTCAGCTTTTTTTCTCCGCCGCCGGAGAGAGGGTCGATCTGTCCGAGAAAGACGTTTCCGTCGACTTCCGCGTCAACATCGTCTGGAAGAAGGACGTTCAGCTCGCCGAATTTAGCCGATACGGAAAGACGCGCGTTTTCGGCAATCACTGCCATGCGCAGGTCAAGCGTAAGCGAGCCGAAGGCGACGGAATAGTTGCCTTTTTCAAATTCGGTGCCGTTCCAGCCGATTGTCTCCTCGCCGAAGGAAACGTTCACGCAGTCATCGGGGGAGGCGGTACGCGTTACGGTTTTATAGTTTTTTTTAGAGCCGAACGCCGTGCGGATAATAATGCTTATTCCCGCGATTACAATCAGAAGGGCAAGGGCTATGAGCCATGAGCTTGTTTCTTTGGGAATGAGCACGCCCTGCTCTTTGAGAAGCATAACTCCGCCGAATATCAGGAAATAAACGTTTACTATATTCGGCTTGTCCGTGCAGACGGAAAACAGCGCCAGAACCATGATGAGCGCCGCCCACCAGCCGTCAAAAAAGATGCTCACGTCCCATAGCTTCGCGGCGTTGCCGAAGAGCACGACGCCAAGCGCAAGGATGAGAATTCCCCATATGATACGGGAAGCCTTTTTCATTTCAATAGCTCCTTTCAGCTTGCGGAATATTTATCGAAATAGTATTTTCTTCTGCGTTTTATCACAAAGCGCGTGACGAATATCGCAACAAGAATGACGACTATCACCGCGCATATGATGTATATCGCCGCGCCGATGTTGCTTTCGATTTTGAGATCCTCCCAGAGGGAATTCATGAGGGCTCTTGTGTCGTCGGGAAGGTCATAGAAGAACTCCATATTCGACATATCGAAATCATAAAGGATTGATATTGCGTCCGGATGAATTTCTTCCGTCATATATGCGATATATTCTTCATTGTCCTTTACAAGGGTGTTCGGCCATGCATAGCAGACATATTCCGCATTTGCAACGGCGACCTCCTCCGTCAGCATGAAGTTTATATATTCCTTTGCAAGGTCAAAATTCTTTGTGCTTGAAGGGATACACATAACGTCAACGAATACGTTCGTCCCTTCTTCCGGATGATAGAAGGCGAGATCCTCGTTGTCGCCGTACATTGTGAAATAGTCGCCGGCATAATACGGAGCGATTGCGGCGCTTCCGCCCTTCATCTTGTTGAAAACCTCGTCCATAACGTAGCCCTGGACGATACTCTTCTGTTTGACAAGAAGGTCGAGCGCGGCGCGCCAGTCATCGGGATTATTTGAGTTTATGCTCGTTTTGTTATAGAACTGCGCCGTTCCGAAGGCGTCGCGAGGGTTGTTGAACTGGAGAATGTTGCCGGCATATTTTTCGTCCCAAAGAAGCGCCCAGCTGCCGATGTTTTCGTCATCTTCGGGGACGTACTTCGTGTTATATATCACGCCGACGGTGCCGAAGGTGTAAGGAACGGAAAACTTTTCGTCGGGGTCATAATAAAGCCCCTTGAAGCGATTGTCGATGTATTTGTAATTTTCTATGCTTTCCTTGGGGTCAAAGTCCATTATGAGCCCTTCCGCCGCAAGTCTTGCCGCCATATAGTCCGAAGGGATGATGACGTCATAGCTGACGGCGCCGCTTGAGAGCTTTGCATAGAGATCTTCGTTTGAAGAGTATGTTGAATAGTTGACTTTTACGTTTTTGCCGAGAACCTTGCGGCAGTATTCCTCGAACGCACGGTTTACGTCAAGCGAGTCGTCCGAGCCGTCCGAAATATATTCGCCCCAGTTATAGACGTTTATTGACGCTGTTATCGGGACGCTTTTCTTTGATTCCGAACCGTTTTCCGTATTTTCGGCATCTTTTTTTCCGCAGGAGAAGAGTGAGGCGAGAATTACTAACACAAAAAACGACGATATAAGTCTTTTCAATTCAGTTCCTCCCCTTATTTTTTCATTTTCATTTTCTTCTCCGCTCTCGCGCTTGAAACGTTTGAAAGAATGAGAAGTACAAGTATTGCTATGAATATGAGAGTCGAAAGCGCGTACATATCGGGTGTGACGCGCTTTTTCGTCATAGAATAAATGCGTATAGGCAATGTTTCAAAACCGCTTCCGATCGTAAAATAGCTTATAACAAAATCGTCAAGCGAAAGGGTGAAAGCCATAATAAGTCCCGTAAGCACACCGGGCATTATCGCGGGAAGTTCAACCTTAAAAAATGCTTTTAGCGGTGTGCAGCCGAGGTCCATTGCCGCCTCGGGAAGCTGCGGGTCAAGCTGCTTTATTTTCGGAAGCACCGAAAGGATCACATAAGGAAGATTGAACGTGATATGAGCAATAAGAAGCGTTCCGAAATTCAGGTTGTTATCAAGTTTAAGCAGTTTTCCGACAAAAACAAAGAGAAGCATCATCGAAATACCCGTTACGATATCGGGATTCATCATCGGAATGTTCGTCGCCGTCATAACAGCGCCTTTAACATACTTATTCTTCATTCTGTCGATGCCGACAGCGGCAGCTGTACCTATAACGGTTGCGATAAGAGACGATGCGACAGCAAGAATGAGCGTGTTTTTAAGAGCCGCAAGCGTTGCGCTGTCGCGGAAAAGCTCTTCATACCAGTGAAGCGAAAATCCCGCAAAATAACCGGTCGAATTTATCGAGTTGAACGAGAAAAGAACGAGTATCGCAATCGGCGCATACAGGAAAATGAAAATAAGAGCGGTATAAATCTTAGAAAGTGCTTTCATACTACCATACCTCCGCCGTCTTCATCTGTGAATTTGTTCATTACAGCCATACAGATAAGGATAAG
>DHMB01000147.1:183-9835 GCA_002405565.1 Clostridiales bacterium UBA4653 | reverse complement strand
GCGGAATTCCGACGCCGGTTATCAGAAAGCCGATTATCGCCTTCCATACGTTCGCGCCCGCATTTTGTCCCATGAAAACGGGAAAAATCAGGTTTCCCGCGCCGAAAAACAACCCGAACAGCATACTGCCGACGGCAAATGTCTCGGTTAAACTAAGTCTTTTCTTCATTTTGTGATTTTGTGTCCTTTAATTTATGTATTTTGATAATGATATCATAAAATCTGGCGCCGCGCAACAGTTTTGAAGTTATTTTTTTATATAATGAAAATTTCCCGTTTCATCCCGCCGTGCAGGGGTCTTCAATTATTCATTTGTCTCAAATGCGACGAGCTCCCGCTCCCGCTTTTTCTCGCCCCAAGTCCCCTCTTTGCGAAAAATTCTGACTTTGTATGTGACCACATAACCGTATCGCAAGAAAACGGAAAATGCCAACGGAAAGACAAATTTATTTGTCGAAACGAAAACATATTTATCATTACATGTTGATTTTACCAAATTATATGGTATAATTTACTTTGTAAAAAGAACGCATCGCAGGTAGCAGTCCTTGTCAACCTTTTGTTTACTGAATTCAACAAAATGTTGCTTTACAAAGCTCAACCGTTCGCTTATACTTTCTTTGCAAACCAAGACGGCAGAAAGGAATTTTTAACATGCTATCAAAGAAAATCAAAGAATTTCGACAAAAAAGCGGCATGACCCAGAAGGAGCTTGCCGATAAACTTTTTGTTACACCGCAGGCTGTTTCCCGCTGGGAGAACGGTGACGCCGAGCCCTCCGCAACAACCATCGACGCAATGACAAAAATATTCAATATATCCGTAGACGAGCTTTTCGGCAGAGAGGCTCCGAAGCCCGAGGTCATAGTAAAAACGGAAACCGTATATAAAGAACCGCCCGTCGTGCTCGGTGTGTGCGAGGTGTGCAACAAGCCGATTTATTCTTCCGACGACCTTGTCCGGAAAACGCGCTCGCGTGGCAGAAGAGGCTCTGTTACGCAGGTAATCTGCAAAAGCTGTTATGAAAAGCAGAAGAAAGCAGAACTCCAGGCGGCGATAGAGCACGGAATCAAGCAAAGAAAGCGCTCGTTCGTCTGGGGCGGACTCATCACCGGAGCGGCGTTTATAATAACCCTCTGCGTAACGCTCAAAAACAATTGCTCCGTCGGTCAGGTGATCGGTTTTTCGGTCGCTTCCCTCTTTCTCTTTCCCTTTGTATCATGCCTGTTCCTTCAGAACAACTTTGTTGACGATATGGTGCTCTCCGTTGCGAGCTTCGGCTTTGTCCGCTTCCCGGGGCTGATATTTTCCCTCAGCCTTGACGGTATCTTCTGGTTTCTGACGGTCAAGCTGGCGTTTTTTATCCTCGGATTTATGATCGCCGCGGCGTTTCTTGCGCTTGCAGTCGCGCTGGGAATGGTCGTCGGAATATTTGTTTATCCGTCGGCTCTGAGGAAAAATCTCGATCATCCGGAACAGACCAAGCACTTTTTCTGACTTATAATTTCAATCGAAAGGATACATAGAAATGAAAAGCTCCGTCCGCATTATCTCCCTTGTTATCGCAACCTCACTTATTATCCTGTCACTTGTTTCCTGTTCAAATGCGACAGTCACCCCGCCGGACGTTCCACCCGTCACAACAACGGAAAAGATACCCGTCCCCTGCAATGTCAGCTTTGCCAATGCCGACAACGCTCCGATGACCGTCTATTCCGGCGATTTCATTGCGGCGCCTGCAAGTCCCACCCTCGAAGAACGGATTTTTGCCGGCTGGTATCTCGATTCGGATTTCGTCTCAAAAGCGGCATTCCCGCTTGAAATCAACGCCGACACAACTCTTTACGCAAGGTTTTATACATATGAGGAAGCCTTCAGCGCGGCACGCGAAAACACAATCGGCGAATCCGTTCCTGGCTATGAATACACATACACTACCGACCTGACCGTTTCATATACCCTTCTCTCGCTCAGCGGAAAAACAGAAGGAAAAGCTATATACAGCACAATCGGCGACGTATCGTTTTATGACGAGCATAAAAATTCCGGCGCGCTCTTTGCGGACGGAACAAAATATCAGATCCGCCGCGGAAGCACCCTTCAGAAGGTCTCGGAAAACAAGAACGGAAAGATAACGTCGAATGAAACGGAAGAGGTCGACGCTTCGTACAAATTCGATTCATCGTCGTTTGCCAAAGCTCTCTTTGCCTACTCCGACGAAAAGCTCCTTTCAGTCACTCCGACCGACGTTCCGAATGAATACAAGCTCAAAACCTCGTTCAACGCTTCAAGCGCAATATCCCTTCTCGGAAACAACATAAACAATCCCCTGATCGAAGCGGCAATCGCAAAACTGCCGGAAACCGCAGTCGACACAGGCATGTATGTCACCTTTGAAAACGGCGAAATCAGCTCGTATAGATACGAAATGAAGATCAACTCCGCCGGAATTGAACTCAGCCTGATTTATTCCCTGAAATTCGATAACGTCGGCACGGCGCAGAGCATCGCTACGAAAACGTTTGAATAAAATACAAAAATCCCCGCCGGAGCGGGGATTTTTTTGTCTATTCTTCTTTGTCGTAATATTGCGCCTGCGCGTTCCAGAGCTCATAATATTTTCCGCTTTCATCGGAAAGGAGCCCGTCGTGCGTGCCGACCTGAACAACGGAACCGTGATCGAATACGGCAATCTTATCGCAGAAGCGGCAGGAGGAAAGTCTGTGGCTTATATAGACCGCCGTTCTGTCTGTCACCATCTCGCTGAATCTCGAATATATCTCGGATTCGGCAACCGGGTCGAGAGCCGCCGTCGGCTCATCGAGAATGATAAACGGAGCGTTCTTATACAGCGCGCGGGCAATGGCGATTTTCTGCGCTTCGCCGCCCGAAACGTTCACGCCGTTTTTATCGAGGTTCTTATAAAGGTATGTGTCAAGCCCCTGCGGCATTTTTTCGGTATCGAGGGCAAAGCCCGCTTTTTCAAGGCAGGAATTGACTTTTCCCGCGTCATAATTTGAGTTTATCGCAATGTTTTGTCCGAGCGGCAGAGCAAACAGACGGAAATCCTGGAATACGACCGAGAAAACTGAGATGTAATCGAGATAATTGTATTTTCTTATGTTGATACCGTTTAGGAGGATTTCGCCCTCGTCCGGGTCATAGAGGCGGCAGAGGAGTTTTATAAAAGTCGTCTTGCCGCTGCCGTTCTGACCGACGACAGCGAGCTTTTCGCCGATGTTGAACTTGAACGAAACGTGGCGGAGGGCATAATTTTCGCCGCCCGGATATTTGAAGGAAACGTCGCGGAATTCGATTTCATAGTCGTTATCCATACGCTTTTCAACGGTAAGCGAGCCTTGATACATCTTGTTTGGAATATCAAGAAAATCAAATGTGAGCTTTAAGAATTCCGCATTGTTGCGGAGCTCGTTAAGAGAGGTTATCATCGTTCTTATTGCACCGGCAACCATTGTAAGCGCACCGATATACTGCGTTATCTCGCCGACTCCGAACGCCCCCGCCCAAGCTTTAAGGCAGACGAACACATAGGCGCAGCCCGTGAAAATGACGGACACGGCGATTGAAGCCGCATTGAGAGGGCCGAGCTTTGTGCGCGCGGCTTTTGCATAAAATCCTTTGGAAGCGAATACATCCTCTTTGTTATTTGCATACTTTACAGAAAACCTGTCCTGACGGTATATACGAATATCGGACATCCATTTGCTTTCGTATGCAAGGTCATAGAAAAAGCCGAACAGCTGATTTGAGAGATTGTGCCTGTTTGCATTTTGGGCATAAAATTTTCCGGCAACATTTTCGATTGCTGGCGAAATATATGTCACAAGCATAAGAACGGCGATTATTCCGAGAATAAAGAGCGGACTGTTCAGAACTGTAAGACCGCCGGCGCTCTCCGGCACTTTGCGGACAAAGAGGGTGACCGTCATCGCGATACCGCCTGCAAGCGTTGCAACAGCGGAGAGAAGATCCATAAAGCGCCATTCAACGCTTCCGAGTCCCCTGCCGCTTGCATTGGCATTTTGCTCTATCTTGTTATAGAGGATATGCGTATCGCCGTTATCCATATCGGCATAATCCATATCCATAAATTTATCGCGATAAAGCTTATCAATCGAATACCATTCCAGTTGCCCGTAAATATTGATTGCTTTGTTTATAAAAGCGGAAATAAGCGCAATTACGGCGGCGGAGGCAAGCGATATTATGACATATGTTTTCAGCTTTTCGGGGTCTCTTCCGCCCGCAAGCTCGCCGATTATCAGCGCCGAAAGATAAATACCGACATAAGGCGTCAGCGCCGACCAGATTGTGTTTATTATTGACAGCACCGTGTATTGCGGGTTTGCCTTATAAAGCAGCTTCACTCCGCGCAACGTCATTTTCATTGCCTCTTTGCGGGGCATAAGAGATGTTTTTTCAGTTTTCTTCTTCATTTTCTTTGCCTCCGTCCTTGTAATACCGGCTCTGAACATCGAAAAATTCCTTGTATTTGCCGCCGAGCGCCATAAGCTCATCGTGCGTGCCCTCCTCGGCTATGACGCTGCCGTCGAGAAGGATAATTCTGTCGCAGAATCTCGTTGAAGCGAGACGGTGAGAAATATAAATGGACGAGCGTCCCTCCGCCATAGCGTTGTATTTTTTATACATATCCGCTTCGGCGATCGGGTCGAGAGCCGCCGTCGGCTCATCGAGAATGAGCAGCGGCGCGTTTTTATAGAGCGCGCGGGCGAGCATAAGCCTTTGCGTTTCGCCGCCGGAGAGCGCAATCGCTTCCTCATAAACGTCGCGCACAAGCTTTGTATCGTATTTTTCCGGAAGCAACTCTATCTTCTCGCAGAGCCCCGCTTTTTCGGCGCAGAGGCGGACAGCGTCCATATCGATGTTACCGTCCATATTCTGCGCTATGTTCTGCGCTATCGTTGCGGCGATGACGTCAAAATCCTGAAATACTGCGGAGAAGAGCTTATAATAATCGCGGCGGTTATATTTTCTTATATCCTCGCCGTTCAGCAGAACTCTGCCTTCCGTCGGGTCATAAAAGCCGCAGACAAGACGGATAAGAGTCGTTTTTCCCGCTCCGTTCATACCGACGACAGCGAGCTTTTCTCCGGGATGAAGCGTGAGATTTATGTTTTTCAGCACGTCCCTATCTGTTTCGGGATAACGGAAGGTGACGTTTTCAAGCCTGATTTCGTATTTGCCATTCGGGTCGATTTCAAGCGGCTCGCCGTCCTCAAACCTGAATATTTCGGGATATTCGAGCATTTCGCGGATGGTTGAAAGATCAAGGCTCTGTCTGTGAAGAGTATTGACGTTTCCGAGTATCCATCTGACCCAGTTTGTAAAGCTGCCAAAGGCTGCAAAATAAAGGACGAACTCGGCTGCGGAAAGGTTGCCCGCAATCGCCATATTTATCAGATACGCATATGCGATTCCGTTGCGGAGAAACGTGAGAACGATATCCGCAACGGAGCTTATCATATTGACGTTCTGCTCCTTGCGTTTGAGGGCGAGGGTGAGATTCTGCGCCTTATCGTAAATTTCCGTAAGCCAGGGCTTTATTCCGAAAATCCGCAGATCCTTTGCGTATTCCGAGCCGGAGCCGACAGTATTTACATAATTCATTCTGCGTCCCTGCTCGGAAAACTCCGTACGGTGTCTGTATCCGAATCCGCCGACCTTCTTGTTTACAAAGAATCCGACAACGGACGTTGCAAGCACAACGGCAACGACCCAAAAATCAAGCCTTGAAAGCATTGCAAGATAAATCGCAAAGCCGAGCACGTTTTTCAGAAGCTGGACAAACGTGCTCCATATAGCTTCCGTTGAACTTCTGTTGTTTTCTGTGGCGCCAGAAGCACTATTCGCAAGGTCGCGGAATTCTTTCTTTTCGGTGTTCGGATATGACGTTGTCATCATCTTGCCGCATATCAGTCCTATGATATATGACCTTATTGTAATGCGCCCGTACAGCGCGTTAGCTCCGACATACGAATTTGCGGCGTTCAGAAGCATCGTCGCGCCGATGAAAACAAGTATCGTGACGAGCAGATAAGTAAGCGATTTCTGCGTTTCAACCGCGGAGATGACCGCAGGAGAAATGAAAAGCGAAACAAGGCTCTGCCCCAGCGCTATGACAACCTGCGCAAGACAAAGAAAGATGACCTTCTTCTCTTTTATCCTCCAAGCCGTGCCGATCATCCAGCAACTGTTCTGCCACATATTATATTTCGGTTTTTTGGGCTTTTCCTTTTTGATCTTTTCTTTTGCCAAGGTGTTTCCCTCCCTTTTTGTTTTACGGTCACAGCATATCATAAAAAGAGCGATCCGGCTTATTTTTGTGACGAATCGCTCTTATTTTGTGACGAATTGCAAAAATCACCCCTGCGGAAGCAGGATTTCGGTCGTAAAGGCGCCGTCCTCGCTGTTGCGGGAGAGGTATCCGCCGTATTTGCATACGACCTCATCTATGCTGACAAGCCCGAACCCGTGCGAGCCTTCGCGCTTTGTTGATGAAAACAGTCCGTTCTTTTTTTGCAGCTTTTTGCCCGCCGTAAAGTTTGTAAACGAGATATAAAGCTGCGTTCCTTTCATATCCATATATGCCCGTATGACGCGGCTTCCCTCCGGCAGGGCGACGCTCGCGTCGATTGCGTTATCGAAAAGATTGCCGATTATAACGCAGAGATCGAGATCGCTTATTTTCAGCGCAACGGGAATGTGCGCCGTCGCCTTGACTTCAATCCCCTTTGATTTTGCAAGCGAGATCTTGCTGTTCAGAATGGCGTCTGCCATAGCGTTGCCCGTTTTTATGACTGTATCGACGGTATTCAGATCCGTATCCAGCTCGTCGAGATACTTCTTTATTGCGTCCATATCGCCCTTTGCCGCATATGCTTTCAGCACGCCTATGTGGTTGCGATAGTCTTGCCGCCAGCGGCGCATCTGCTTATACATCGTTTCGACCTCGGCATAATGCGTTTCGATAAGCTCTCTCTGATATTCCGCAATTCTTTTATCGTTCTTTCTCATTTTTTCCTGCCTCAATTCATCGCGATTATCGCGCGGTTGATAGCCTCATATGCGCCCCGCGGCAGGGGAACCTCATCCCCGCCCGCAAGATAAACGCAGGTTTTTGTCGTCCGGCGGACGTAATCAAGGTTGATTATGCTTTGCCTGCCTGTCCGGAAGAATCTTCCGTCCAGCTCCTTTTCGATCTCCGAAAGCGTCTTTCGGACGGTTATCTCCCGCTTTGCGTGAATAGTTATATCGTTTTTGCAGACATCGATATATTTTATCTCCCGTATCGGTATGCGGAAGGTCTCTTCCTCTGTCCTGACGGTCAGCGTTTTTTCGTCCTTTTTGATCTTGACAGCCGCGCGATCGAGCACCTCAAACAGCTTTTCGGCTTTGAGAGGCTTCATAAGGTAATGAAGCGCCGCAACGTCGTACCCCTCGCTTATATAATCCGAATAGCCCGTTATAAAAACTATCTGAACCGTCTCGCTCTTTTTCCTCACCTGCTTTGCAAGCGCAACTCCGTCCGTCTCGCCCATTTCAATGTCCAGGAGGAGAATATCAAAATCGTTTTCCTCTTCGAAATCGAAAAGAAAGCTCTCCGCGTCTTTATATGTTTTTATCTTTATGCTGTGACCGTTTTCCTTCGCCCAGCTTGCCGTCAGCGTTTCCGTCATAGTTACCTGCGCCGGATCGTCATCGCAAATGCCGATTTTAAGATTCATAAAGGCTTCCTCCCCGGTTCTGAATGTTACATACAGATTTTATCACACCTGCGGACGAAAATCAAGTGCGGCGCGGCACATATAAAAATCGGGCGGTATTTTTCTGCAAATCCATTGACAAATCCGTTTCGCCGATGTATAATAGCCGCAACAAAGGCAAAGACGTCTTTCCGCAAAGCGGGGCGTCTTTGTCTTTTTTTATTCGGAGGAAAACATTCATGAAAAAAGCTGAAGGATTTACATATGTCAAAACAAGCAAACGTTATGTCTGTGATTACAAAGGCGGCGCATGGGAAAAAGGCAGACTGACGCGCAACGCAAACATAACTCTCAACGAGTCGGCTTGCGTGCTCCAATATGCGCAGACCTGTTTTGAAGGGCTTAAAGCCTACCGCACGGAGGACGGTCACATTGTCTGTTTCCGTCCCGACCTGAACGAAAAACGTCTTGCGGATTCGTGCAGGCGCATGGTAATTCCTCCGCTTCCGGAAGGAATGTTTGCGGAAGCCGTAAAAGAAGTTGTTCTTGCAAACCGGAAGTGGATTCCGGACGCCGACGGCGGCTCTCTTTATCTGCGCCCTTTTATATTCGGAACAGAAGCCGTCATCGGCGTCAAGCCCGCAACGGAATTTCAGTTCCGTCTTTTTGCAACGCCTGTCGGCTCATATTTTCACGGCGGAGTCTCTCCCCTGCACCTCCGCGTCTGTGATTTTGACCGCGCTGCTCCTCACGGAACGGGTCACATCAAAGCAGGGCTGAACTATGCAATGAGTCTTTACGCGATAACCGACGCGCACGAAAAAGGTTATGACGAAAACCTGTATCTTGACGCCGCCACCCGCACATACATTGAAGAAACCGGCGGAGCAAACGTCATTTTCATAACAGATGACGGAACCCTTGTAACTCCGGAATCGGATACAATTCTCCCCTCTGTCACAAGGCGGTCGCTCATCTATGTAGCCGAGCATTACCTCGGCATGAAAACGGAAGAAAGAAAAATACCGCTTTCCGAAATCGGCAATTTCCGCGAATGCGGACTTTGCGGAACGGCTGCCGTCATTTCTCCTGTCGGAACAATAGACGATCACGGAAAGGAAATACGATATGACGCAGGCGATTTTGAAAGCACCGTCATCGCAAAGCTTTATCACACACTGACAGACATCCAGCACGGAAAAATCGAGGCTCCCGAAGGCTGGATAATGAAGATCAAATAAAAAATATGCCCCCGCGCTTTGCGGGGGCATTGATTTATTTTGCTTCTTTATAAACTATGTGCTCAACTATGACAATGTCGTCTGTCTGACCCGGGGTATAATCGTCCGAGAGGACAGAGACCTTGAGCGCGTCGTCAAACGTCACGTTTTTCTTATTCGTGAGCACTGTGAACTCCGTGCTGCCGTTTTCGACAGTTGCCTTATAATCGAACGTGTGACCGTCAAACTCGTATTTTCCGTCCTTTGTCTGCGTGTATTCTCTTTTCAGCACGACGTCGCCCTCGCGCTTCGCCCCGCACCCAATCAAAAGCAGGGCCATTGAAACAACAAGCAAAACAGCGATAATTTTTTTCATAAGAATTTCCTCCTTTGATCTTCACGGGTTATTTTTTCGGCGCAAGCGCCATCCGGTGACGCCATTGCTTTGCTTTATAATATCACAAAAGGCGATTTATGTCAAGTCTTTTTGGCATATTTATGTAACAAGCCCTCACCCCCCCATTTTGCCCGACAAAAAATCCCGAAGGGCTTTCCTTCGGGATTTTTTATTTTTTATGTTATCCGTCAACCTCAACCGTGCCGTCCGGCTTTATCGTTATCTTCATTCCGTCCTTGACGTAATCAAGAAATTCTTCACCGAGACAGTCGATAACCGGAAGAGGCTTA
>DHMB01000147.1:0-122 GCA_002405565.1 Clostridiales bacterium UBA4653 | reverse complement strand
CCCTCAAGCCATACGTCCGAAAGGACTGCGCCCGCTGCCGCGAGAGAATCGATCGGCTCGGAGAAAAGCATACATGCGGGCTGACGTTTCATAGCGCAGGCGCAATAAAGCACGAGACCGCC
>DHMB01000059.1:7813-8443 GCA_002405565.1 Clostridiales bacterium UBA4653 | reverse complement strand
GCAAGCTCCTTTTTCAGAAGGCGGAGGAGAGTCGTCTTCCCGCAACCAGACCTTCCGCAGATGACGATAAACTCCCCCTCGCGCACGGAGAGCGAAATATTTTCAATCGCTTTTCTGTCGCTTTCCGGATATGAAAAGCTCAGATTTTTGAGCGTAAGTATTTCCATTTCAAAGCCTCCGTAATCTCAAAAATAAAAGGCGCAAAGGACAGTGCGGCAAAGGCAACCGTAAACCATGCGTCCGACGTCGATACGACGCACGCCGACACACGCGGATAAAAGTCAAACGAGAAGGCGCCCTTCGTCATCCCGAAAACCGAAAACGCCGCGAAGGCAACGGTAAACACCGCAAACGCCGCATCGGCGGCGGTGAACTTATACAGCTTATAATTTGTCCTTTTTCCCGCTCCGTAGCCCCGCGCATGCATTGCCATTCCCGTTTCAGCCGCATTTTCAAGCGACCAGCCGACAAGCGCGGAAAAAACGCGGAAGGAGCTCGTCAGCTTTGCCACAAGCCCTTTTTCCGAATAATATCCGAGCGCAACCTGCGCATTTTTTATCTGCCGCCATTTTCTCTTCATAAGCGGGATAAACCGGAGCGACATCGAAAGCACAAGCGACAGCTTTTCAG
>DHMB01000059.1:0-7752 GCA_002405565.1 Clostridiales bacterium UBA4653 | reverse complement strand
CCCCGCCGATGAGAAACAGTATTTTGTCCGTCGTCATAATGACGGAAAAACATTTGCACCAGATGAGCACGGAAATCATCATCGCCGCAATGTCCGCTCCGCAAAGAACGGCTTCAAGGGTGACGGGGTTTCCGTTCATAAAGAAGAGCGGGGTCACGCCGTCATGAGAAAAGAGCGGATTTGTGACAGTTATGAGCAAAAAGAGCGAAAGATAAAAGCCGAAGTCCGAAAGCGACCGCTTTGCCGGTTGGAGCGTACAAAGAAAAGCCGCCCCGCAGGCAAGCGAGACCGCAAGCACAATCGGGTTCTGCGAGAACATCGTTATAAAAATGACAAAAAGCAGGTGCAGAGCCGCCGGAAGCGGATGGAGAGAGGCGAATTTTCCGTAAATTCCGTTCATTTTCCGCCCTCCATATCGCAAACATAAACCCATTCGACCGTGTCTCCGTCCGAAAGAGCGTATTTGGAAGCGCCGACGTCCGGATACTCTCCGTTGACCTTGTATCGCCAGCCGGAAAGCGGCCCGCAGGAGAATTCATAGATATGGTTTATGCCCTTGACATATACGCTTCCGAAAGCGGTCTTGTCCGCGCCCTGATATTCCATATGTATTTTATTGTATCTCGTAATGCGCAGAAGAACGTCGAAAACCGTGTCCCCTTCGCGCAGGACGTATTCCGTTTTTGCAAGGATTATCCCGTCCTGCGGGACAAACCCGCTCTCCGCAAGACTTTTATCGAGTTTTTCGTAATGCGTGAGAATGTCCGAGCAGTCGATTGAAACAAAAACCGTCTCGTCGCCAGGCTTTATATCCTCGGCGTGCGTCAGATAGTATTCTTCAACGGACTGAAACTCCGTCCCGCTTATGAGCAAAGCGATTATAAGAACAACTGCGAAGATGAGAATAATATCCTTTTTCATCAGTCGTCCTCCGTTTCGCCCTCCGGCAGGCGGAGCTTTTTACGTTTTTTCACGTTTGCAACAAGCGCCGCAGAGATTATCAGCGCGGCAAAAACAGCCGCCACGGCTATGACAGTCGCCCGCTCGGACGTCTTTATCCTTGCATAAACACGGAGAACGTCGTCATAATTTTCAATTTTCGCCTTATCGTAATCCGAAAGAGCGTCGTATCGGCGTGTTATTTCGTCGACCGTTTTCCTGTCCGCCTTGTCGGAAAGATTTTTTATCGCAAGGTTTATGTCTTCCACTTCGGCTCTTATGCGCAGCATTTCCCTTTTTGCCGCGGTCAGCCTTTCGGTCTGCTCCGCTTTACCGTCAAAATCGGGACAGAAATCAAGTATATAAAGCAGGCGAAGCACCTCGGAGAAGTTTTCCGTTTTTATCTCGGACGTGACTCTCTCCGCCGTCGCCATGTCTTTTTCCGTAAATACAAGTGGCGCTTTCCGGACATCGGAAAAGTCAAAAAGTCTGCCGCAGCCATCCCTCAGCCGAAGCACCGCCGCCATGGTATAAAGCGCCTGCTCGCCCGCCATCGAGCCGGACGCGGCGACGCCGTCATCCGAAAGGCTTGCCGCAAAGCCGCCGTCCGGATTTTTGTATGTCATAAGTCCTTCCCAGAGGGTGACGCCGTTTTTTATGAATCTTGCGTCCGAAAACGGATCGATACCGAGCGAGCACAGCGCAACTATAACCTGGCAGACGCTGCCGGAATTGCGCAGTCCGTAGCTACGGAAATCGCCCGTTTCAAGCTGCATTTCGGAAAGGCGCAAAAGCGCGCCGTCGACAGTCTCCCGCACGGTAGTCGCCGTTTCTTCGCCGGAGAAGGTCACTTTATACGTTTTTTCGCTATTATAATAAGGCGCAAGCGCGGTTATCGCCATCGCCGTCATATCTGGGTCGGATTGTTCGCCCGAAAAGGCAAAGCCGCCGTCGGGACACCGAAGCGACAAAAGCTCCGCTATTATGCCGTCACGCGTGTAATTTGAGCCTGCCGGCACGGAATAACTGCCGCTGTCAAGGGCGATAAGCCCCCAGATAAGCCCGTTTATTCCCTGTGCACCGAGATTTTTTCTGTTATAAACGCCGTCGGCGATGAGGTTTATCGGCTTTCCCTCAGAGTCCGTGCCGAAGTCAGTCGGATCCCCACCCAGGGCGATTACGGCAAGCGCAATCCTGTGCCATTCCGTAGCCTTCACGGCGTCAAGTCCACCGTCCTTTGCGTATCTTTCGGTGACGTTCTCCCGCAGAGCCGCAAGGTATCGCCCGTAATCATCGGCGACGCCGAGTCTGCCCATTCCGATGGGATACCAATCGCGCGCGGAGCTTCCTGCGGCGGAGACGTATTCCGCAGAGAACAGCGCTTCGCCCGCGGAAAGTCCCATGCTCTGCTTTTTCCATCCGATTATTCCGTTTGCAACGGAAAGCACCTCGTCATCCGAAGGTGTCACGCCGCCCGTCGCGGCATATGCGGGCAGGACGGCGCAGAGTATCATTATCAGAGCCGCAAAAGCGGCAATCATACGTTTTTTCATTTTCCGCGCTCCTTCCCGTCTTTAATGCTATGATTATACTACAATCCGCGGGCTTTTTCAAGCACACGACATCTTTTGCCGCGGATTTTTTCTCCTTTTCTATTGACTTTTCGCAGTCCGTAAGGCATAATTGCGTAAGTACTTTTTATTCCCGAGAGGAAAAACAAATGAGCAAAAATTATAAAAGAACGATTTACGCTTGCTTTATCGGGTATATCGTTCAGGCGATAGTAAACAATTTCGTTCCGCTTCTGTTTGTCACGTTTCAGAAAACATACGGAATTCCGCTTTCAAAAATAACCCTGCTTATAACAATCAACTTTGTCATTCAGCTCATAGTTGACATGCTTTCCGCATGGTTTATTGACAAAATCGGTTACCGCGCGTCGGTCATCATAGCGCACGTTGCGGCGGCGACCGGTCTCATCCTTCTGACGGTGCTCCCCGAAATTATGCCGGACGCCTTTGTCGGAATTCTGCTTTCCGTCTGCATTTATGCCGTCGGCGGAGGACTGCTTGAAGTGCTTGTCAGCCCGATAGTCGAGGCTTGCCCGACGGAAAACAAAGAAAAAATGATGAGCCTGCTTCATTCGTTCTATTGCTGGGGACACGTCGGCGTGGTTCTGATATCGACGGTGTTTTTTGCGTCATTCGGGACGGAAAACTGGAAGCTTCTCGCGCTTTTCTGGGCGCTCGTCCCGATTTTCAACATTTTCATGTTCGCCCGCGCGCCGATATACCCGCTTGAGAGTGAAGGCGAGAAAAAGCTCTCGCTCCGCGAGCTTTTCGGCAAGAAAGTCTTCTGGGTATTCATGATTATGATGGTCTGCTCCGGCGCAAGCGAGCAGGCGGTCAGTCAATGGGCTTCGACCTTTGCGGAAACGGGACTCGGAGTCAGCAAGGCGATAGGCGACCTTGCCGGCCCCATGGCGTTCGCCGCGCTTATGGGTCTTTCCCGCCTTATATACGGCAAATTCGGAGACAGAATCAATCTTGACGGATATATGATTTTCAGCTGTGCTCTGTGCATAGCGTCATATGCGTGCATAGTGTTTGTGCCGGTGCCCGCGATAAACCTTATCGGCTGTGCAATATGCGGCTTTTCCGTCGGAATTATGTGGTCGGGGACGTTCAGCAAAGCGTCCGCGGCGATACGCGGCGGCGGAACGGCAATGTTTGCCCTGCTCGCCCTCGCGGGTGACCTCGGTTGCAGCGGCGGGCCGACCCTTGCCGGACTTGTTTCAAGCAGTGCCGGCGGCAATCTGAAAGCCGGAATTCTGGCGGCAATCGTTTTCCCCGTGCTCCTTCTCTGCGGTATTCTTGTCCTCGGAAAGGGCGAAAAAAAGAAAAATAAATGAGCGCTTGCGGAAGGCTGCCAAAACAATTCCGCAAAAAAAGTGGGGCTGTCTCAAACAGATTTCTGATATCTGCTTGAGACAGCCCCGCGCTGTAATTTGTCAGTCGCTGTACGAAAATCCAATGGGTATTTTTGTATATCCGGAGCTTATGGGATATTGATTACCGGAGTCAATACGCACAATTCCTTGGTATTGATACAAAGCATGAATTTCATTCTTTATCTTTTTCACCTTTTCCTTTGTTCAAATGTTTTTCAATCAAGTCGATAAGCACACCCAGAGCCACAATTACTATGCTCAACAATATGCCCACAACAACAAATACTGCGCGCAACGCATAGTCTGATGATGAAAATTCGGTCACGGAAATAATAAGCGTTGCTATAATACCCAAAATTCCGATTACCGAAAAAATTTTGCCTCCCAAATATATCACCCCATTTCAAAATTGTCCGACTTGTTCAAAAAGTCGAACCACGACGAACGCTTTTCGTTTGCGACAAATAACGTTTTTATTTCACCTGAACATTTGCGGAAGGATATGCGTCGCTGAGTATGGATTTGACCGCTTCGTTTTCAACGATGAACGTCACCTTTGAGAGGTCAAGCCCGTCGAAAACAAGGTCAAAGCCCGACACAAGAACACTCTCATCCGACTTTATGGTAATCGTCGTGAGGTTTTCGCATCCGCTGAAAATACCAGCGCCGAAATAGCAGACGCTACCGGGAATTTCAACCGTTTTCATGTCCTTGTTGCCTTCAAAAGCCTTTGCCTTGATACCGTAAACCTTGCGGACGGTTCCGTTATCATCCGCGGTTTCGGGTATGACAACGTTTTCCGGCGACTTGCCCTTATAGCCCTTGACAAAGAAGTATTTGATGGTATCGGCTGATGTGCCTGTCGTCGTTTCGTAGGCATATTCGATTTCAAATTCGCCTGCGTCCCCGCTTATGTAAGTTTTGTAAAGATAGATTCCCCCGAGCACAAGCGCCACGATGAGCACGAGTGCCCCTATAAACGCCAAAAAGTTTTTCATGTTGACCATTATCCTCCTGTGAAGTTTGATTTTGAATTTTCGCGTATTATAATTCTATCACATCCGACAGGATTTGTCCATATCTTTGCGGAATATTCTGATAATTTTTCCGCGGTACGGCGTATATATCAACTTTTTGTAACGCATGCCCGTAAAAAGAAAAAGACCGATACCCTTTCCGGTATCGGTCGATTTTTTATATTTCAAGCATTACAGCCGAGCGCGGCGGTATTTCGCACCTGCCGCCGGAGATGACTGTCTCCCCGCCGAAGCGGAAAATCTCCTTCTTCGGAGCGAGGTCGCAGGCAAACGATGCGCCCTTTGCCGAGGGATTTATGACAACAAGCACTCTCTCCCCCTCGCCCTCTCTTATATATGCAATGGGGTATGAGTCCTTTTCGACATATACAAATCTGACCTCGCCCTTGTTTGAGAGCGCAGGATGAGCATTGCGCAGCTTTATCAGGCGTTTGACCTCGTGATAAATCGAGTTTTCGTCCGCTATGCTCTTTTCGACAGTCGGGCGGTTTTCATCGGGGTCTATCGGAATATAGAGCTTTTCGGGAGACGAAAGTCCGAAGCCCGCATTTATCGTCCCATCCCATTGCATGGGCGAGCGGGAGCCTGTTCTTCCGTAGCCACCTTCAACCGAAACAAGATTTTCAACAAATCTCATTCCGATTTCGTCGCCGTAATAGATAAACGGCACGCCGGGCATTGAAAGGATGAACGTAAACACCAACTTTATTGCCGTTTCGTCGTGCGTCAGGGCAAGACGCTTGGAATCGTGATTGCCGGAATATATGCTTATATAGCCCTTGTCTTTCGTTTTTTCATAGTAACGGATATATTTTTCCGCAAGAAGCGAAAAATCGCTTTCACATTCCGATGAAAAATACGGTTTCTCCTTGCGGAAAAGCTCCGGAGAAAAGTCCATATGGAACCCGCCGATTATGGATTTATCCGGCTCGCTCCATTCGGAAATGAGCACAGCCTCCGGATATTTTTCGTCCAGAAACGCGCGAACCTTTCCCCATAGCGCCATATTCCCCTTGCTGTCCTCATCGTTTTTTATAAGCGAGCTCGCCATATCGACTCTGAATCCGTCGCAGCCCATATCAAGCCAGAAGCTCATAATCTTCATAAGCTCGGCAAGCGTCGCCTTCGGGCCTTCGTCGTCCATACTCTGCTGCCAGGGCTTATCGGGCTTATAGAAACCGTAATTGAGGGCGGGCTGATGAGAGAAGAAGTTGACGGCGCATACGCCGTTCCTCTCCGAAATGCCGAGGATGCAGTTCATTCCGGGCTTAACCCAGATGTTGTTCGTCCAGACGTAGCGGTCTGTATATTCGTTTCTCTGCGCCTTCATCGATTCTTTGAACCACGGATGTTCGGAGGAGGTGTGTCCCGCAACGAGGTCAAGCAGAATTCTTATGCCCTTTTTGTGTGCCTCGTCAAAGAGGCGTTTCAGGTCTGCGTTCGTTCCGTATCTCGGCGCGACGGAATAAAAATCCGAAATATCATAACCTGCGTCACCGAAGGGCGATTCAAAACAGGGGTTGAGCCAGACAGCATTGCAACCCAAGTCCTTGACGTAATCAAGCTTTTCGATTATGCCGGGTATATCGCCGATACCGTCCGCATTTGAGTCCCGGAAGGACTGCGGATATATCTCATAAAAAATTGCCGAGTCAAGCCAATGTGCCATATGTGCCTCCGTAGCTTTTTTATTTTATTATGACATACGGAGAGCCGCAAGTCAACATATGCGGCATTATTTTTTTCGGTTTCGTCGCCGCAGCTTTGCCCTTCGCATATAATGTCATCAAACAACAGTTCGTGAAAGGTAATTTATGAAAACATACAGCATAGGTATTCTCGGCGCGACGGGCGCTGTCGGCAGAGAGATGATGAAAATTCTTTCCGAGCGGGGCTTTCCCGTCGGCAATATACGGCTTTTTGCCTCGGAGCGCAGCGCAGGCAAAATAATGACTTTTATGGGCAATGAAGTGACCTTGGAAAATGCGGACGGCGCCGATTTTTCCGGGCTTGATTTCGTCCTCGGCGCAGTCTCCTCCGACCTTGCAAAAAAATTTGCCCCGAAAATAATCTCGTCAGGGGCTGTGTTTATTGATAATTCGAGTGCGTTCCGCTCGGATGAACGCGTTCCGCTCGTCATTCCGGAAATAAATCCGACCGACGCCTTCTCTCACAGCGGCATAATTTCAAACCCGAACTGCTCGACTATAATAACTCTCGTCGCCGCAAACGCCATCTGTCGTCTCTCGCCGATAAAGGCGATGATTGCGTCAACTTATCAGGCGGTGAGCGGCGCCGGCGAGGGCGGTATTCGCGAGCTTTCGGAGCAGCAGGCTTCGCTTGCGAGGGGCGAGCCGACGTTCTGCCGCGTCTTTACGCACAGGATTGCGGAAAATCTGATACCGTTCATCGGTTCTCCGTCGGTTGCGGGCTACACAACCGAGGAACTGAAAATGCAGAGCGAGGGCAGAAAAATTCTGCATCTGCCAAGCCTTTCCGTCGCCTGCACTTGCGTGAGGGTGCCCGTCGTGCGGTCGCACTCGGTTTCCGTTTCGGTCTTTACGGAGGAAAAAATCACGGTCGAGCAGGCAAAAAAGGCGTTCTCTTCGTCGGACGGCTGTCGCCTTTGCGACGGAGATGACTATCCTATGCCGCTTTACGCAAGCGGGAGAGATGCGGTTCTCGTCGGCAGGGTGAGAGAGGATTTCACGCGCGAAAACGGCATCGCGTTCTTCTGCTGCGGCGACCAGCTCCGCAAAGGTGCCGCAACAAACGCCGTCCAGATCGCGGAACTGCTTTCCCTTTGACCTACTTTTCTTTGAAAAG
>DHMB01000032.1 GCA_002405565.1 Clostridiales bacterium UBA4653 | reverse complement strand
ATCTTCCGGAAGCGATGTCATCCCGTATAGTTTCTTAAGTCCTTCGGCAAAGGCGCAAATCGCCCCGCCGCAGATAAAAGCCGCAAACGTATCCTTGAAAACCGGCGATTTTTTTGCCTTTCCGGCACAGTACTTTTTATATTCTTTTTCGTTTATATCCAAAATAATTTCCTTTCCGAAAATATAGCTTTGAGATTATTTTTTCCGGAAGCGGAATATTTATTAAAAGCATTATTTACCTTATTTTTATATACAAAAACGCCGCGGCAATATCGCCGCGGCGTTTTTCAAGCAATGTTTGATTTATACGTTTTTCCGGAAGCTCATTTGACAAAAGTAATTTCCGCTTCGCCTTTGGAGCAAGGAACATCCGCATTGACTTCGGAATACGGAGCGTCTCTGCCATCGAGCTTTTTGAATACTATTCTGTGACGTTCCTCTGGTTCTTCGTAAATATCAACGTTATAATCTTCGATATCAATTATCTCGGAAAGCATGCCTATAAGGGATGCAAGCGCTACGTCCGATGTGTCATGACCCGAATATGATGCGATGTGAATTGAATAAAGAACATCCTCGTCACAAATATATCTGAATTCGTCCTTGCCCTTTTTGTAAACGTCAACTTTTGTTCCGTCCTCGGTCTCCTCGGATGAAACATATTTGAGGGTAAGTTCCTTTCCGCCGAATTTCAGATTTTTGGAGGGTTTGCCTCCCGCCTGCGTCCCGCATGAAACAAACGCAAAGATAAGCGCGAACACAAGCAAATATATAACCGACTTTTTCATGATAATGCCAGAATTACTCCTCCGCAGTTTCAAGTGCGATCTCCATCATCTGCTTGAATGACGTCTGTCTCTCGTCGGACGTTGTCGCCTCACCTGTGAGAAGATGATCGGAGATTGTGAGTATCGAAAGCGCTTTTTTACCGAGACGGGCCGCTGTCATATAGAGAGCTGCGCTCTCCATTTCAACGCAAAGAATTCCTAGCTTGCGCCATTTTTCGCTTGCCGTAACGTCGTCCGTATAGAACGTATCGGAAGAAAGAACGTTGCCGACAACGCAGCTTGCGCCAAGCTTTACGGCGTTTTCATACGCCTTTGTGAGCATTCCGAAATCTGCAATTGCGGAAAAATGTCCCGGAACAAGGTACTGATCCTGGAAGTTTGAATTTGTGGACGCGCCCATCGCAAGCACAACGTCGCGGATTTTGACGCCCTCTGTCATTCCTCCGGCGGAGCCGACTCTTATAATGCTTTCAACGCCGAAGAATTTATAGAGCTCGTAGCTGTAGATTCCGATTGCGGGCATGCCCATTCCGCTCGCCATAACGGAAACCTTTTTACCCTTGTAATAGCCGGTGTAGCCCTGAACGCCGCGGACATTGTTTACGAGCTTTGCATCCGTGAGAAATGTTTCCGCAATAAATTTTGCGCGGAGAGGATCACCCGGCATGAGAACGGTTTTTCCGAAATCTCCGGGCACTGCTTTGATGTGTGGTGTTGGATAATCTGCCATTGTTATTCCTCCTTGATTGCTTTATATGACAGCTTTGCCGTCGACCGCCGCGGTTTTCCGCGGCACGATTATATTCCAATTATATTTTATATAATGCAAAAAGTCAAGGCAAAATTACAAAAAGCAATCGCGGAGGAGATAAACCGCGATTGCTTTTCGGCAATCTATTTTGCATACATCATGTTTACTATTTTTGTGACGGCGTTCTGCGGAAGCACACGCGAAAGCCAGACGAAAAATTTATATTTGAAGCCTATCGTGCACATAGCCGGCACCTTTTTCGCAAGAGCCTTTTTCGCAATGAATTTTCCCGCAAAAGCCGCGCTGCCGCCCGACATTTCGTCCTTTTCCATTCCGGAAACGGAGCGCGATATTCTCCCTCCGTATTCCTCGTCTCCGCGATGAATTTTCTCTCTTGCCGCGGTAAACCCCGTTTGTGTGTCACCGGGCATAACGGCGCAGAGGCTTATCCCGTAAGGTCTGACCTCGCCTCCGAGGGCACGGACAAACGAATTTATTGCCGCCTTCGATACGGAATAATAAGTCTGGAACGGTATCGGTATTGCGCCCGCAACAGAGCTGACGCAGATTATCCTTCCCCCGCCCGCCTTTCTCATATGAGGCAGAACGGCGTGAACAGCATTGACCGTTCCGAAGAAGTTTACGTCGAGCTGGTGCTTTGCGTCAGAGGCGTCCGTAAATTCAACGGCGCCGGATATTCCGAAGCCTGCGCAGCAGACGAGAATATCGATTCTTCCCTCTTTTTCCACTATGGTATCTATCGCGGCGGCAACGCCGTTTTCGTCCGAAACGTCGGCTGAAACATGCGTTATTCCGTCATGACTTTCGCCCCTGCGGCTGATCTCATAAACGGTACACGATTTTGAAAGCTTTTTCGCTGTTTCAAGTCCGATTCCGCGCGAGCCGCCGGTTATCACGGCAATTTTTCTTTCCATTTTGTCAGCTTTCCTTTATAACTCTTGCAATTATATCCGTCGCCTCGTCAATAAGCGGCTTTGTGTGCGTCGCCATAAGGCTCGTGCGGACAAGACACTCGTTCGGCGCGGTTGCCGGCGGAATCGAGCTGTTTGCGTAAACGCCTTCATCATAGAGTCTTTTGGTTATAGTGAGCGTTCTTATGGCGTCGTATGTGAATATCGGAATTATCGGCGTTTTGGACATACGGATTTTAACGCCCTTTTCGACAAGGCGGTTTCTCATATATTCCGCGATGTTCTGAAGATTATCGACAAGCTCGGGGTGTGCTTTGAGAACGCGCAGAGCCGCAAGTGCCGACGCGCACGACGCAGGTGTTATTGACGCGGAGAAGATGAAGGGTCTGGAATTATGTCGAACATAGTCGCAAACGACCTTCGACGCCGCCATATAGCCGCCGAGGCTTGCCAGAGACTTTGAGAATGTGCCCATATAAATATCGACTTCGTCCTCAAGCCCGAAATGGCTTGCCGTTCCTCTGCCGCCCTCGCCGATTACGCCGAGCGCGTGAGCGTCGTCAACCATGACTCTCGCGCCGTATTTTTTCGCTATCTCAACGATTTCCGGCAGCTTTGCAATGTCACCGCCCATACTGAAAACGCCGTCTGTTACTATGAGTATTCCGGCGTCCTTCGGAACGGTTGCGATAACCTCCTCAAGATGAGCCATATCGCTGTGATTGAAGCGGAGCATTTTTCCGTAGCTGAGCTTGCAGCCGTCATAAATGCTGGCGTGATTTTCTTTGTCGCAGATGACGTAATCTCCTCTGCCGACGATTGCGCTGATTATTCCGAGATTTGACTGAAATCCCGTTGAAAATGTGACAACGTCGTCTTTATGCAGAAACTCTGCAAGCTCTTTTTCAAGCTCGATATGCAGAGCGAGCGTTCCGTTGAGAAAGCGCGAGCCGGAACAGCCGGAGCCGTACTGCTCATAAGCCTTTATCCCCGCTTCAACAACCTCGGGATTTGTCGTCAGTCCGAGATAGTTGTTTGAGCCGAGCATTATTCTGCGCTTGCCCTCCATTATGACTTCAACGTCCTGTCGGGACTGAAGCGCGTGAAAATAGGGGTAAAGCCCCATCTTCTGAATGTCTTTCGCCACAGTATATTTTTCGCATTTTTCAAAAATGTCCATCGTTTCCTCCAGATTGGGCGTGTGAATTTGTACTGTTGTACAGTTATTATTGTACTACCGTACAGTCTTTCTGTCAACCCCTTTCATAAATATTTTCTTTTTCGGAAAATATTCCGCATCCGAATATAAAAATCCCGCAGACCGAAACAAACGCGGTTTGCGGGAAAATTATTTTTTATTTGCCGTCGCAGTGTCTGATAAATCTCATCATTGCCTCTTCCCCTTCTTCCGTGCGCTTATAAACGCCGGCGTCGCAGAGGACGGCTGTAAACGTTTTGCCGATCTCGCCCTTAAGAATCTCTTCCGTATCGGCTTCTGTGAAAACGTATTTATCCTTGAATGCCTCAAACCACTTCGCGTGCTTGCTTATTCTTTCGTCTGCCGAAATATCGGCTCCGGAAAGGATGGCTTCGCGGAGAATCGCCATCTCGTTTTTCAGTCTTGCCGGAAGGACAGCAAGCCCCATAACCTCAATGAGGCCTATGTTTTCCTTCTTTATGTTGTGCTTGTCCGCGTGCGGATGATATACGCCGAGAGGATGCTCTTCCGTTGTTATATTGTTGCGGAGAACAAGATCCAGCTCAAATTTTTCTCCTCTTCTGCGGGCGATCGGCGTTATGGTATTATGCGGGGTGCCGTCCGTCTCGGCAAAGACAAACGCCGCCTCGTCCGTATATCCGCGCCACTTTGCGAGAATTTTTTCCGCAAGGCTCGCAATCGCCCCTCTGTCATTCGAGCGCAATCTGATGACGGAAAGCGGCCATTCGACTATCCCCGCCTCGACGTTTTCAAAGCCGTCAAACGAGAGTCTTCTCGCAATCTCCGCCCTTTCCATAGCGAATTCGTATCTGCCTCCCTGCATATGGTCGTGCGAGAGTATCGAACCGCCGACGATCGGCAGATCGGCATTCGAGCCGATGAAATAATGCGGGAAAATCGTAACAAAATCAAGCATTTTTTCAAACAACGCCCGGTTGACCTTCATCGGTCTGTGCTCGCCGGAAAGCGCAATGCAATGCTCGTTGTAATAGACGTAGGGCGAATACTGGAGATACCATCTTTCGCCGCCGAGCGTTATCGGAATAATCCTGTGGTTCTCTCTTGCCGCCGAGCGGAGATTGCCGGCGTAGCCCTCATTTTCGGCGCAGAGAGCGCATTTCGGATATCCGCTCTGCGGAGCGTTCTTTGCCGCCGCAATCGCTTTCGGATCCTTTTCGGGCTTTGAAAGGTTTATCGTTATGTCGATATCGCCGAATTCCGAAGGATAGACCCATTTCATATCCTTCTTTACGCGATACGTCCTTATGTAATCGGTACTGCGGGAAAAATCGTAAAACCAGTCTGTCGCCTCCTTGGGAGAGACGGAATATTTCTTTTCAAATTCGGAGATGACCTCGTGCGGAGCGGGAGTAAGCAATCCCATAAGCCTTGTATCGACAAGGTCTCTGTAAACTATGCCGTCGCCGCCGAGAAGCCCCTTTTCCGCCGCAATATCACAAAGCGAAGAAAGAATCTCTTCAAGCTCGCAGTCGACAATCTTTTCCGGCGCCGTGTATTCGCTCTCGCCCATAGCGTCAAGGAGTCTGTTCGTCGCCCAGATTCTGTCCGCTTCGGTTATAAGCCTGTGCCTTACGGCGTATTCGACAAGCTGTGCTATTCTTTCGCAAATCATTTTGTCCCCGTCCTTTTTTTGAAGAATTGATAATATGTGCAAGGTATCATACCGTTATAGAGCTTTCGCTTTGCGTCCGCTTTCCTGCCGTAAAGACGTTCAAAGCTCTCGTTACTCGTTATTATGTATATCTGCCACGGCTCAAGCGTTTTGAAATGCCTGCCCATTGCCGCATACAGCTTTTCCGCCTCTTTTATATCGAGAAGCCTTTCTCCGTATGGCGGGTTACAGACAATCGTTCCCCTGCGACCTTCGCTCGTTATTTCAAGCGCATTTCTGCGGAAAACCTTGACGACACCGTCCATCCCCGCATTGCGCACGGTCTTTTTGGCAAGCTCGACGCAATCTCCGTCAATATCCGAAGCGTATGCTTCAAAACCTGTCTGCCTTATTAGGCTGCGGGCTTCTTCCCTTGCGTCGCTCCATGTTTTTGACCCGATGAAAGGATATGTTTCGCCCGCAAAGCCACGGTAGAGCCCGGGGGCGGTATTCGTCATAAGAAGCGCGGCTTCCGTCGGAATCGTACCGCTGCCGCACATCGGATCCCAGAAAAGCACGTCCTCTCTCGGTCTTGAAATTTTGACAAGCGCCGCCGCAAGAGTTTCGCGCAGCGGTGCCGCCGCCGATTCGGGTCTGTAACCTCTTTTATGAAGCGCTGTACCGGAAAGGTCGATCATCAGAGTCGCAACATCTTTGAGAATGAAAAATTCAATCTGATATTTTGTCCCCGTTTCCTTCATCCAGTCCGTGCGATAAACATTTCCGAGCCTTACCGACGCCGCTTTTTTGACAATCTTCTGGCAATCCGGAATGCTCGTCAGCTGACTTTTCACGGAATGTCCCTTAACGGGAAATGTGTCGTCCTTTCCGATGAATTCTTCCCATGGAAGCGCCTTTGTCCCCTCAAAAAGAGCGTCGAAGGTCGGCGCGGAAAAGCTACCGAGCACAAGAAATACTCTCTCCGCCGTTCTCAGCCATATGTTTGCCTTTGCGGCGGCTGTCTCGTCGCCTTCAAAATATACTCTGCCGTCTATCGTTTCCGTCCGATGAAAGCCGAGAGCGTCAATTTCCGCTCCGAGAAGCCCTTCAAGCCCGAAAAGACACGTTGCGGCATATTTATAGTTCATACTGACCTCAAAAATAAAATATTTGTCATATTATATCATAATAAAGAGAAAAAATCAAATTATATGCGAAAAAAATTCCCGGCTTTTCACCGGGAATTTTCTGTATTTTTTATTTGATTGTCGGGCCTGCGGAAACGAGCGCCTTGCCGGCTTCGTTGCCTTCGTACTTCGAGAAGTTCTTTATGAATCTTCCCGCAAGGTCGAGAGCCTTTGTTTCCCAAACGGAAGCGTCCGCATATGTGTCTCTCGGATCGAGAATTGCGGAGTCAACGCCTGGAAGCTCTGTCGGTACTTCGAAGTTGAAATGAGGAATTGTCTTTGTCGGAGCCTTGTCGATGTCACCGCTGAGGATAGCGTCGATTATGCCGCGCGTATCCTTGATGGAGATACGCTTGCCGGTGCCGTTCCA
>DHMB01000025.1:5892-17988 GCA_002405565.1 Clostridiales bacterium UBA4653 | reverse complement strand
CTACCTTTCAGAATACCGCGGATGTGATAACCTCTTCTCGTTTTCAAAAGGCTCCGTCCGTCCTTTTTCGGGCAGGGACGAAATCTCTCTCCCGAAAGAAATATCGGAAAGACTCCTCGGGCTTGCCTCTTCCGTTGTCTGCGCAAGGGGCGTGATAGGCGATGAGGGCGAGCACATAATAGACCTCAAAACGCCGAAAATCGGTTGTCATTATGACATAAACCTCCTCCTCGGCGACAGAACGGATTTCCCTTCCCCTATGATGACAACGCCGAAAAGCGCAGTCGATTCGCTCGGCAGAGGGTCATTCCGCGCAGGCGCGGCAAAACAGGTGCTCGCAACAAGATACACCCTCAATCCCGAAGAAAACGGCGACCCTGCAAACCGCCAGTTTTATATATATGAAGACGGCAGGCAGATATTCTATTCTGCGAACATCAGGGAAAATGTCAAAACCGCGGTTTGCCGTCATATGAGAAACAGGACGGAAATCGAATATGAGACAGAATGTGGGCTGAAAATAAGGAGAACGATATTCATCCTCCCGCAGGACGAAGGTATGCCGGAGGCTACGGAAGCGCAGATTATAAGCATTGAAAACATATCCGGAAAAGGCAGAACGCTCCGGATCGTCGCAAGCGGCGCCTTCGGGCTTTGCTCGCCGGAATCAACTATGAACGACATCATCTATGCAAGCGTCACCTGGGAGGGCGGCGTTACCTGCGAGGACGGAAAGCCCGTTTTCGTAACGCCGCATCCGAACCCGAAATACCTTTCCCCGCAGAAACGCTTTGCAACTCTTATTTCGGGCGGAAAGTGCTTTGATGACTACTGCACGAGCTATTCCGAGTTCATCGGAAACGGCTCGCTTGAGCACCCCGCCGGCGGAGCAAAGCTTTCGTCAAAGAAAGCGAGAAAGACCGTTTCCTTCTTTGCTATGGAAAAATCGGTCGCCGTAAAGTCCGGCGAAAAAGCGGAGCTTCTGTCTCTTGTCGGAATGATGACCGTTCCCGGCGGAGACGACGCGCCGTTCCTCTCCGCTCTTGAAAAGTTGCTTGAAAAATACAGAGCGGACGGCGCGGCTGAGGAAGCGCTCGAAAGGCAGATAAAATTCTCACGCGATTTTGCGTCGTATATAAAAATATCATCCGGCGACAGACTCTTTGACACATACGCAGGCGAAAATCTGCCGTTTCAGGTCTGTTATCAGTCGTTTGTGTCACGCTCGTTTGCCTGGGCGCAAAAGGCTTTCCGCGAAATAGGCTTCCGCGAAATTCAGGATCTTGAAGCCGCACTTTATTATTTCGTTTCGATGGGCAAAAGCGGTCTCGTCCGCGAAATGCTCCTTTCGTGGGTTCGCAACGTCTATGAAATGGGCTATGCAAACCATAATTTCTATGAAACCGGCAAAGAGCCGGGTATCTGCTCGGATGACGGGCTTTGGCTCGCGCAGGCGGTTTACAGATACGTCACCCTGACGGGGGACACGGATTTTCTTCTGACAGAAGAGGTCACAGCCGAGGGCACAAGCCGCAGAACCGTATTTGAAACGCTACTGAAAACCGTCGAATACAGCGGAAAGATTTCCGTCGGTGCTCACGGCCTGCCTCTTATGGACAGAGGCGACTGGAACGACTGTCTCCGCCTTGACGCAGACTTCCTCCCCGGCCCCGAAAAGCAGGCAAAATACGAGGAGCAGCTAAGGAAAAACGGGCAAAAATACGGTGTGCCGCTTGAAAATGACCTCTCCGAAAGCGTTATGAATGCGTTCCTGCTGAAAATCGCATATGACAAAATCTCGGAGCTTGCGGATATGCTCGGAAAAGCAAATGTAGCCGAAGAAATAAGAAAGAGTTCAGAGGAGCTTACAGCGAAAATTCAGCAGAACTGCTGGAAAAACGGATTTTTCGTCCGTGCGATGATAGGCGGAGGGAGAGGCGCGGGCTATCTCGGCTCCGCGGGCGACGGACTCAACGCAGACGAGAGCATAGACGGCACGTACTATCTCAATTCCTTCTCGTGGTCAATACTTTCCGGCGTTGCGACGGAAAATCAGATTTCCGAAATGCTCGGAAAGGTCAATAAATATCTCCGCACGGGTGCCGGGCTCAAGCTCTGCACGCCTGCGGCGCTCGAAAGGCTGAAGGCGGGCAATTCCGCCGTCAACTATTTCCACGGCGACAGAGAAAACGGCGGCGTTTTCAAGCACGCAAATATGATGGCAACCGCCGCAATGTTGAAAGCCGCAAAACAGGTAAAAGACGAAACTCTCGCCGCCGCACTGGCTTCCCTCGCATTTGAAACGATCGGCTTCATTTTGCCTTATAAAACTCTTGAAAATCCGTTCGTTCTGAAGGGCAACCCACGCTACTGCACGCAGTACAACAACAGTCAATCGGGAGAAAACATCGGCCCGATGCTCTCCGGAACGGCGAGCTGGCTTGCGCTGACGCTCTTTGAAATGCTCGGCATTGAATATACAAAGGACGGCATCTCCCTTTCGCCCGTCATTTTCCCCGACAAAACGGAAATGAGCTATAAAATCAAGACGGGCGGTGCGACGCTTGACGTAACCGTCAGAAAGCCGCTCGGCTTTGCGAGAGTCGGCGGGAAAACGCTGTGCACACTCGACGGCGCCCCCTCATCGCTCACACTGCCCCGCGGCATAAAGGGCGAGCACAAAATAGTCATTACATTATAATAAAGGAAGGATAAATTATGAAAAAAACAGTTTTACAGAATTACGCACGCCTCATCGCAAGAAAGGGCGTGAACGTTCAGAAGGGGCAGGATGTTGTCATCCGCGCCGACCTCGATCAGCCCGAATTTGTAAAAATGGTGGCAGAGGAATGTTATAAGGCGGGCGCACGCCTCGTCTCTGTCGACTGGTCTTATCAGCCGATGGCAAAGGTGACATACCGTCACTGCAAGACCTCCGTTCTTTCAAAGATCGAGGAATGGTCGCTGAAAAAGCTCGAGCACCGCGCGGACACCCTCCCCGCTATGATATATCTCGAAAGCGAAGATCCGGACGGTCTCAAGGGCATTAACCAGAAGAAGGTCGCAGAGGTTCAGCAGAAGCAGTACCCGATTGTAAAGCCCATCCGCGACAGAATGGAAAACAAGTATCAGTGGTGCATTGCCGCAGTTCCGGGCGAAAAGTGGGCAAAGAAGGTATTCCCTCACCTTCGCAAGAGCGCGGCAATTGAAAAGCTCTGGGAAATGATTCTTTATACGTCCCGCGCGGACGGCGCAGACCCCGTCGCCGCTTGGAACGAGCACAACGCAGATCTCTCCTCCCGCTGCAAATATCTCAACGGTATTCACGCAACCGAGCTCCGCTATCACTCCTCAAACGGAACTGATTTCAAGGTCGGACTTATCCCCGAGGCGGTCTTTGCGGGTGGCGAGGAAGGAACGATCGGCGGCACGCTCTATAACCCGAACATCCCTTCGGAAGAGGTCTATACCTCCCCGATGAGAGGCAAGGCAGAGGGTACCGTCGTTGCGACTCGTCCCCTTTCATACAGAGGCGAACTTATCGAGAACTTCTCCGTCACCTTCAAGGACGGAAAAGTCGTCGACGTCAAGGCGGAAAAGAACGAAGAGCTCCTCCGCTCCATGGTGTCAATGGATGAAGGCGCGTCCTATCTCGGCGAATGTGCCCTCGTTCCCTATGATTCGCCGATAAGAAACTCGGAGGTTACCTTCTTCAATACGCTTTTCGATGAAAACGCCTGCTGTCACCTCGCTCTCGGCGCAGGATTCGAAAACTGCATCGAAGGCTTTGAAACAAAAACTCTTGAAGAGTGTCATAAGCTCGGCGTAAACGAATCCATGATTCACGTTGACTTTATGATCGGCTCGCCCGACCTTTCAATCGACGCTGTCGGTGCGGACGGCAAAATTTATCCCATCTTCCGCGACGGCAACTGGGCGTTCTGATAAGCGATAATAATCTGAAAAAATATCCACCCTCATTCAAGGGTGGATATTTTTATTTGCTTTTTCTCCCCGAAATATGCTTATATTGAGCTTTTTCGCGTTATTTTTTGCCGGATTTCCGATGCAAAAACCCGCAAATCGCCCTTCCATATATTTTTTATGATTTTTTCAGACTTTTTTTCAAAAACCTATTGACAAATATGAACATATGAATATAATTACATATGTACAAACGAGAAGATGATGAAATCATCGGAAAGGAACCAAAATGGCACAGGAAATAAAAAATCCGCAGGAAAGCGAATATCTCGCCGCCAGAGACGATGTCGTTCAGCGCGTGCTTGACAGTCAGCCCGCGGAAGAATATCTTTATGACCTCGCGGAGCTTTTCAAGGTATTCGGCGATTCGACAAGAATCAGAATACTGTATGCACTCTTTGAAAGCGAGCTGTGCGTCGGCGATATGGCGCAGCTCCTCGGAATAAGCCAGTCGGCTGTCAGCCACCAGCTGAAAATTCTGAAGGACGCAAAGCTCGTCCGCTTCCGCAGAGACGGAAAAATCATTTTCTATATGCTCGATGACGACCACGTCAGAACAATGCTCAGCATGGGCATGGAACACGTTGAAGAATAAAAAATAATCAAAGGAGAAAAAATTATGAAAACTTATGATATCGACGTAGACTGCGCGGCTTGCGCGCTCAAAATGGAAGACGCCGCAAAGAACACAGACGGCGTAAAGGATGCTCAAGTCAGCTTTATGACTCTCAAAATGAAGGTCGATTTTGCAGACGGCGCAGACGAAAAAGCCGTTATGAAGCAGGTCAGAAAGAATTGCAAAAAGGTTGAAAGCGACTGCGATATTTATATTTAAGAGAGGCGATTTCAAATGACAAGAAAACAAAAACGGGTTCTCATCAGAATAATCGCGTCAACGGTGTTGCTTGCCGTCGCGCTTGTTCTCGACAAGTTTCTTGAACTGAACAAGTACCTGATGATTGCAATTTATCTTGTTCCCTATTTTGTCATAGGTTATGACATTCTCAAAAAAGCCGTCCTCGGAATTTTCCATGGGCAGGTATTTGACGAAAACTTCCTTATGGCTGTCGCGACGGTCGGTGCAATCGGCCTCGGCGACTTCAAAGAGGGCGTTGCCGTTATGCTGTTCTATCAGATTGGCGAGCTCTTCCAGAGCATTGCCGTCGGCAAGAGCAGAAAGAATATCTCCGCTCTTATGGACATCCGTCCTGACTATGCAAACATCGAAAAGGACGGAAAGCTCGTCCGTGTTGACCCCTCGGAGGTTGAAATCGGCACGGTTATAACCGTCAATCCCGGCGAAAAAGTGCCGATAGACGGCATAATCGAAGAAGGAAGCACGACTCTCAACACAAGCGCGCTGACAGGCGAAAGTCTTCCCCGCAATGCAAAAATCGGTGATGAGGTCATAAGCGGTTCTGTCAATATGACGGGCGTCATCCGCGTGAAAACGACAAAGAGCTTCGGCGAGTCGACGGCTTCCAAAATTCTCGACCTTGTTGAGAATTCAAGTATGAAAAAGTCCCGCTCGGAAAACTTTATAACGAAGTTTGCCCGCTATTATACCCCAATTGTCTGCGCAGGTGCGCTCATTCTGGCTGCCGTCCCGCCGATATTCAACGTAATTGCGGGAAATCCGTCCGAATGGCAGTCCTGGCTGACAAGAGCGTTTACTTTCCTTGTAATCAGCTGTCCGTGCGCCCTTGTTATTTCAATCCCGATGAGCTTTTTCAGCGGAATCGGTTGCGCATCCAAAAACGGTATTCTTGTAAAAGGTTCAAACTATCTCGAAGCGCTTTCAAACACGAAATATGCCGTGTTTGATAAGACCGGCACGCTTACAAAGGGCGTGTTCGAGGTCACGGGAATTTACCCCGAAGACGGCGTATCAAAAGATGATCTTCTCCGCCTTGCCGCGCTTGCGGAAAGCGCGGCAAGTCACCCGATAAGCCAGAGCATCAGAGCGGCTTACGGAAAAGAGATCTCGCAGGATGACGCGGGCGATATCAAAGAGATTGCAGGACACGGCGTCAGCGCTACTGTCGACGGAAGCACGATTTGCGCGGGCAACAAAAAGCTCATGGCACTTTGCGGTGCAACTATCACATCCGAGCATAATGACGGAACGGTTGTCTACGTTGCAAAGGACGGAAAATATATCGGCTGTATCACAATTTCAGATGTCGTCAAGCCCGATTCCAAACAGGCGATGACAGAGCTCAAAGCGGCAGGAATAAAAACCGTCATGCTGACAGGCGACTCAAAAGCCACAGCCGAAAAGGTTGCCGGTAACCTCGGAATAGACACAGTCAAGAGCGAGCTCCTCCCCGCCGACAAGGTCAGCGAGGTTGAAAAGCTCCTTGCCGGAAAGCAGAAGGGCGAAACGCTGGCGTTCGTCGGCGACGGAATAAACGACGCGCCCGTTCTCTCCCGTGCGGACATCGGAATTGCGATGGGTGCGCTCGGCAGCGACGCGGCAATCGAGGCGGCAGACGTTGTCCTGATGGACGATAAACCCTCAAAGATTGCTCTTGCGATGAAGATATCCAGAAAAACGCTGAAAATAGTCAAGGAAAACATAACGTTTGCGCTTGCTGTCAAGCTCGTATGTCTTATCCTCGGCGCAATCGGCAAGGCAAATATGTGGGTCGCAATTTTCGCCGACGTCGGCGTAATGGTCATTGCGGTGCTCAATGCAACAAGAGCATTGAAAATCAAAAGCGACAGCGGTAAACAAAATTCTTAAAGACAAAAACGGAGTGAAAATTCACTCCGTTTTTATTATTTTGCTATTTATTTTTCCGTATTTTGTGATATACTATCTCTATCAAAGGTTTTATAAGAGGTTTTTATTTTGAATTCCGCAAAAATTACGCCCGTGCTCCTCGGCGCGGATCTTAATTCATATAGTGTTGCGCGCGCATTTTCCGAATATTGCGACGCAGTTTCGCATGCGTTCGGAAAATATCCCCTCGGGACTACAAATCACAGCGATATAGTAAAATTCGCGGTCGAAAAAGGGCTTTCGGATGACAATGTAACCGTTCCCCTTCTCATCTCATTTGCCGAGAATCACGCTGGCGAGGAGCTTTATCTCTTCGGCTGTACGGACGAATATGCCGAAATGATCATCCGCAACAGAGATGTGCTTTCAAAATATTATTTCTGCCCGTGCGTCACAGCCGACATGTCGGAGACGCTCGGGACAAAGGAATCGTTTTATTCGATGTGCGAAAAATACGGAATTCCCTATCCGAAAACGTTCATTCTCCGCCCGGATGACAAAGCGGATTCTCTCTCCGAAGAGATTCTCGGCTTTTCATACCCCGTGATAATCAAGCCGTCTCATTCCTCGTCATACTGGAAACACCCGTTTGACGGAATGAAAAAGGTCTACTGCGCAAAAACAGAAGATGAAGCAAAGGCGATTGCGGGAAAAATCTTCGGCGCAGGCTATGAAGAATCGCTCATAATTCAGGATATGATACCAGGCGGAGATGACAGGATGTACGTTCTCACCTGCTATTCCGGCACGGACGGAAAAGTTAAAAAAGCGTGTCTCGGTCATGTATTGCTTGAGGAGCACACGCCGAAGGGACTCGGCAATCACACAGCCGTCATAACCGAAAGTCATCCCGAAATTACCGAAATTCTTATAAAATTTCTTGATGAGATCGGCTATATGGGCTTTTCGAATTTTGATATAAAATACGACTCGCGCGACGGAAAGTTCAAGGTGTTCGAGGTCAACCTGCGCCAGGGCAGAAGCAATTATTATGTCACCTCGGCGGGACAAAACATCGCAAAGACCGTAATCTATGACCGTCACGGTCTGCTTTCCGGCGACTGCGAAATCTGCCAGACCGAAGTTTTCTGGCATACGGTTCCGAAGCCCATCATATATAAATATGTAGACAAAGAGACGGCGAAAAAGCTGAAAAGCCTTGTGCGGAGCGGGAAATCATTCTCTTCGCTTTGGTATAGAAAAGATTTGAAAAATCCTAAGAGGCTGTTTTTTGTCGCCGTGCACAACTTCCGTTATTACGGAAAATACAGAAAAAACGGAGATATATAAATGTCACATCCGAAGAAAGTTCTCGGAATTCTCGGCGGACTCGGGCCGCTTGCGGGCGTGTATTTTTATGAGCTTATAACAAAGCACACAAAAGCCCTTTGCGACCAGGATCATCTCGATGTGATCGTCATAAGCGGAGCGTCAACGCCGGACAGAACCGATTTTATAACGGGAAAAAGCCATGTCTCCCCTCTTCCGAAAATGAAGGAAGACGTCAGAAAGCTCGCCTCCGCGGGGGCGGAGATAATCGCCGTCCCATGTAATACCGCACATTTCTTTTTCGACGAGCTTGACGCCTTCTCCCCTGTGCCTGTACTGAATATTGTCCGCGAGACGGCGGAGCACGCAAAGGCGAAGGGCGCAAAAAAGGTCGGAATTATGGCAACGGACGGCACAATTCTTTCCGGCTCTTACAGGCGCGAATGTGAGCGGCTCGGAATGGAATACGTCGTGCCGGACGATGACGGTCAGCGGGGGCTTATGGAGATAATTTACGGAAGCATAAAAGCGTCAGCCGAGCCCGATATGAACAGATTCAATAAAATTGCCGAAGGGCTCGTCGCCCGCGGTTGCGATTATCTCATCCTCGGCTGCACGGAGCTTTCCCTTCTTCCGAAAGAACAGATGACGGAAAAAGATATAACCGTCGATTCGCTTTTCGTGCTCGCGAAAAACGCAATCACCCTTTGCGGCGCAGTCCCCTTCGGGTTTGACGGAATATACAATACATAAAAGGATGTGCAAATGAAAAGTCTTTCCTCGCTTCTGAAAAATATCCCGCACAAAGCGGACGTCATCCCCGAAATTGAAATTTCCTCCGTGTGCTATAATTCAAAAAACGCCGCTCCCGGCTCGCTTTTTGTCTGCATAAGAGGCACAAGGGCAGACGGTCATGACTATGCGCAGAGCGCATATGACAGAGGCTCGCGGGCATTTCTTTGCGAAAGAAAGCTCCCCCTCCCGCCTGACGCAGTTCAGATAATGACAGATGACTGTCGCGCCGCCCTTGCAGATGTTTCGGCGGAATTTTTCTCTCATCCGGAAAAAGAAATAAAGGTGATCGGCATAACGGGAACAAAGGGAAAGTCGACCGTCGCCCATATGGTGCGCCACATTCTTGAGTCAGCCGGCATAAAAACAGGGCTGATCGGCACCTGCGGAATAACCGTTGGCGACAGGCACTATCCGACCGAAAACACAACGCCGGAAAGCTATGAGCTTTTCCGTGCGCTTCGTGAAATGGTTGATAACGGCTGTAAATGCGCCGCAATCGAAGTCTCATCTCAGGCAATGCTCATGGGCAGGGTGCGCGGGATACCGTTTTTCGCCGCTGTGATGACCAATCTCTCCCCCGACCATATCGGCCCAGGCGAGCACCCGGATTTTGAAAACTACAAGGACTGTAAAAAGTCGCTTTTTTCCCTCTCCGGTCACGCCGTTCTCAACGCGGACGACGCTTTTTATAAAGAATTTTCCGCGGCGGCAAAAGGAAGCGTCATAACCTATTCGATAAACTCCGAAAGTGACTTTCGCGCCGCTGAGCTTTCATCGCTTGAAAATACGCTTGGCAAAGGGTTTACGGTGATTCATGGCGGAGTGTGCACTCCCGCGTGCGTACCGTTCCCGGGCGACTTTTCGGTTTATAATTCGCTCGCGGCGATTGCGGCATGTTCCCTTCTCGGGGTCAGCGTAAAAGCCTGCGCCGACGCCCTGCCGACAGTCTCCGTTCCCGGCAGATTTGAAACGGTGTCTGTTCCCGGAAGCGCGACATTCGTCATCGACTATGCGCACAACGGCGAAAGTCTCGAAAAGGCAATCGACGCGCTGAGGGAATGTGCCCCCCTGCGGCTCATATGCCTGTTCGGCTCGGTCGGCTGTCGGACTCAGCTCCGCCGTCACGACCTCGGAAAAGCGGCGTCAAACGCCGATTTCTGCATAATAACAAGCGACAATCCCGACACCGAAAGTCCCGAAAAGATAATCGACGAAATCGCCGAAAACGTCACCGCGCCATATGCAAAATTTGCAGGCAGAGAGGATGCAATCCGCTATGCTGTCGAAATTTCGGAGCCCGGCGATATCGTTCTTCTTGCGGGAAAGGGTCACGAAAACTATCAGCTTATAGACAGAAAAAAACTCCCATTCGACGAACGGGAGCTTGTGATGAAGTATCTCGGTGAAAAGATAAAGGTCGGAACTTAAAAACATGGGAATTTAATTTCCCCTGTTTTTTATGCCGTTTTTTCGGATTTATTTTCTTCCGTCGACGACTTTTTGGCAAAGAAGCTCGGAATCTGTGCGAGCAGAACCGACACAAAGACCAATGCGCAGCCGATAAGCTCTCTGCCACTCAGTCTTTCGTCAAGAATTATCCAGCCCGCAAGCGCGGAAAATACGGATTCAAGACTGAGGACAATCGAAGCCACAGCAGGTTCTGCATATTTCTGACCGATTATCTGGAGTGTATATGCAATTCCGCTTGACATAATTCCCGCAAAGAAGAGTTCAAACTTGACAGAAAGCAAAGCCGAAGCGTCACCACTGCCGGAAATTATCATTGCAATGCACGAAAGCGCACCGCACACGGCAAACTGAATAAACGAAAGGACAATGCCGTCCGCACGCGGGAAACACGAAACGGCGATTATATGAGCCGTATAGCAAACGGCGCAGATGAGGAGGAAAATATCCGCCTTATATATTCCCGAAACGCCGCCCGAAAGGCAAAGCATATACATTCCGCCTATGCACCCGACAACGGAGACCCACACAAGCGGATGAGACTTTTTCCCGAGGAACACCGCCACGACAGCAACCATTATGACATAAGTGGACGTTAAAAATCCCGCTCTGCCCGACGCCGCAACTCCCTCCGGATACAGCTCTATTCCAAACTGCTGAAAATTCGTTGCGCCGAAAAGCACAATTCCGCATATAATTCCGCCAATAATCGTCTGTCTGCGCGAATATGCGACGGGGTTTTCCGGTTTCTTTTTTATGTATATCAGCTTTCTTATTCCGATGACAATAAGCAAAAACAGCGCCGCGACAACAGACCTTCCCATATTGAAAGTAAACGCGCTTACCGTTTCTGACGCCGACGTCTGCGCAACGAAAGCCGTGCCCCAGATGAGGGCGGTTATGAGCAATATAAGACTTCCCTTTACATTTTTCATTATGATTTCCTCTTGAAAAAAACTGTGCCATGCGGCATTTGGTATTTTAATATATTTTGTCGACTTTTGCAAGAGGTTTTTCCCTTTTCAAAAGAAATTCCTGCCCGCTGTATCGCAGGCAGGAATTTTTTGCTTGAAATCAGGCCCTTATCTCTGACCTTTGTCGTAAGGTATGCCTTCCGCCTTCGGCGCGCGTGACTTCTTGGATGTAAACGCGAGAACGATAAGCGAAATGATGTAAGGCATCATTGTGTATATCTGACCGGGTATTTTGAGCGATGCAAGCACCGGAATTGCCTCTTTTACGTTTGAAAGTGCTCTGAAAACACCGAAAAGCAACGCCGCAAGCGCAATTCTCGTCGGCTTCCATTGACCGAAAATCATAACGGCAAGCGCAAGGAAGCCAAAGCCGGCAACGCCCTCTTCAAACTTCCACTCGCTGGCGCCCGCTGTGATATATGAAAGTCCGCCTATGCCGCCGAGCGCACCGGAAATAAGCACGCCGGCGTATCTCATTGCGTAAACATTTATACCGACGCTCGCCGCCGCCTGCGGATATTCTCCGCAAGCCATGAGGCGAAGTCCGAACTTGGTTTTATAAAGCGTTACATATGCCGCCACAAGCAAAACAACTGTTATAATCGCAAACCAGCTGAGCTCGAAATATTTGCCGATTCTTATCATAAACGCTTCCTTCGGCTTAATATACTCAATAACGGAAGAAACGTTTCCGGCGCTTTTCGATGTGTTTATCGCCTTGATTATTACGGTTGCCGCCGCTGTTGCGAGCATGTTCATCGCCGTGCCGACGATTGTCTGGTCGGCATTGAAATTGATACATGCAACGGCAAGCAAAAGCGC
>DHMB01000025.1:0-5788 GCA_002405565.1 Clostridiales bacterium UBA4653 | reverse complement strand
CCGCCATAAGTATCGAAACGAGGATTATCATAAATGCGGAGGAATTCGGGAAGTGCTCAGCCATATATCTCATGGAAAGCGCGCCGCCCATTCCGCCGACGACCATTATGCCTTCAAGACCGAGGTTGATAACGCCGGAGTGTTCCGAAAAGCACCCGCCGAGAGCAACGAGTATCAGTACCGACGCAAAGAACAAAGTGTATTGCAGAAGTAATGTCATTTATCGTCGCCCCCTTTCTCGCGGTCTTCGGTTGTTACATTTTCCGAGGTGACTTCGCCCGAGGCTTTTTCAGCCTCTGCTCTTTCCGCCGCCTCTTCCCTCTTTGCAATAATCTTTTTCATAACGTGCTTCATGAAGAACACAAAGCCGCAGAGGTAAATGATTATTGCCGAAACAAGGTCGGCTATCTGTGCGCTGTAAACCGTGAGGTCGACCATTCCACCGCCTTCGGTTATGTGCTGAATGAAATATGAGGAGAATATCGCGCCTATCGGGCTGAGTCCTCCGAGGAACGCCGCCGCGATACCGCTGAAGCCCATTGCGGGCACGGATGACTGACTGCAGTTCCACTGCTCGATTCCCGTCAGATAGAACATTGCCGCGCCGAGACCGGCGATTGCACCGCCTATCGAAAGGGTGATTATCATGTTTCTCTTCTCTGCCATACCGCAATATTTCGCGGCATGCTTGTTGTAGCCCGTTGCTTTCAGCTCATAGCCGAATTTTGTCTTTTCAAGCACCACCCAGACAATAATCGCAACAAGAATTGAAATTGGTATTGCGATTGTGACATATTTGTTTTCGCTGAAGAGCTTATCAAGCCCGAGCGACGGAATTATCGCGCTTCTGTTCACGGAAGCAAGATTTTTCGTATAAGGGCTCGTGTCCTCTTTTACTCTTGTGAGAAGCATGTTCATGCAGTAAAGGGATATCCAGTTCAGCATTATTCCGCTGATAACCTCGTTTACGTTGCAATACGCTTTGAGAACGCCGCTTATCGTCCCGAGAACTGCGCCGCCGAGAGCGGCAATTATTACGCAGACCCACCAAGGCAGGTTCCATGCGAGCGCCGCATAAAGCGCCATTCCGGCGCCGATTGCATACTGTCCCGCCGCGCCGATGTTGAAAAGTCCAACCTTGTAACAAAACAGTATCGAAAGCGAGCAAAGAACGAGCGGAGCCGTTTTGACAAGCGTACTTCCGAAGTATTTAAGCCTCATTGAGTGCGATTTATATGTCAGGAAATTCTTGACCATGTCAAGTATCGCTTTTCCCGCGCCCGCAGGATTTATGCACAAAAGCACGATAAATCCGATGAGAAGTCCGAGCACGACGCAGATAAGCGACGCTATTATCGCCTGACCGCCTTCGCTTTTAAGAAAAGATTTCTTTTTATTCATGCCTTGTGACCTCCTCTCTTCGCGCCTGCCATATAAAGACCGAGTTCTTCCGTCGTTGTGGTTTTCGGGTCAAGCTCGCCGACGATTTCCCCTTCATACATGACGAGAATTCTGTCCGGCACGCTCATAACCTCTTCAAGCTCAAGAGATACCAGAAGCACCGCTTTCCCCTGATTGCGTATTTCAACGAGCTTTTTGTGTATAAATTCTATCGCGCCGACGTCAAGACCTCTTGTCGGCTGAACGGCAACAAGAAGCTCGGGATTTTTGTCTATCTCGCGCGCGACTATCGCCTTCTGCTGGTTACCGCCGGACATACTTCTTGCCGCGGTCACAGAGCCCTGCCCCGAGCGTATGTCAAACTGTTCTATCAGCGATTCCGAATATTTTCTGATATTGTCCTTCTTCAAAAAGCCGAATTTACTTGTGAATTCCGGCTCGAAATATCTCTGAAGAACCATATTTTCTTCAAGCGAATAGTCAAGCACAAGCCCGTGCTTGTGTCTGTCCTCCGGAATGTGGCTCATTCCGGACGTATTGCGTTTTCTTATCGACGAATGGGTTATGTCCTCGCCGCAGAGCGTAACCTTTCCGCTCTTTACGTGTTCGAGTCCCGTTATACCGTAGACAAGCTCGGTCTGACCGTTTCCGTCAATTCCCGCAATGCAGACAATCTCCCCGCCGCGGACGTCAAACGAAACATTCTTCACGGCGTCCTTCTTGTGGAGCCTGCTCGCGACTGTCAGATTTTCAACGGAAAGAACAACGCCTCCCGGTTTCATATCCTCTTTGTGAACGGTAAGCTCGACGTCGCGCCCGACCATCATCCGCGAAAGCAGTTCCTTTGTCGTATCCTTTATATCGACCGTGCCGATATATTTTCCCCTGCGCAGAACAGTGCACCTGTCTGCGACCTCCATGATTTCGTTGAGCTTATGAGAGATGAAGAGGATTGATTTTCCCTCTTTTGCGAGTCCGCGCATTATCTGCATGAGCTCTTCGATTTCCTGCGGAGTGAGAACGGCGGTCGGCTCGTCGAAAATAAGTATTTCGTTATCGCGATAAAGCATTTTGAGGATTTCCGTTCTCTGCTGCATGCCGACGGTTATATCCTCTATTTTTGCGTCCGGATCGACTGCAAGACCGTACTTTTCCGAAAGCGCGAGCACTTTTTCCCGCGCCTCTTTCTTTTTTATAAACCCGAATTTGTTCGGTTCAACACCCAGAATTATGTTATCAAGAACGGAAAAACATTCAACGAGCTTGAAATGCTGGTGTACCATTCCTATGCCGAGCGCATTTGCGTCGTTCGGATCGTTTATTTTAACGGGCACTCCGTCCTTTAAGATTTCTCCTTCCTCGGGCTGATAAAGTCCGAAAAGGACGCTCATCAGAGTCGATTTTCCCGCGCCGTTTTCGCCGAGGAGCGCATGAATCTCTCCCCTTCTGAGCCCGAGCGTTATGTTGTCATTTGCGATTATTCCGGGGAAACGTTTGGTTATGTTCCGCATTTCAATCGCATATGGTTGCTTTGTATCCATTGGATCAGCTCCTTTTAAGCAAATTTTTCTTTTATCAAAAAGGCTTCATATAATAAACAAACGGGGGTGTTTTTTGACACCCCCGTGTCTTTTTCATGTACCTGCGCACATAAAGGTAGTCAATGCTTTATGCTGTTCAGTATATTACTTTATCTGACCCTGATTGTCAACTGTAGCGTTTGTTGTTGTGGGCATAACCTTCGTATCGCTGGAGTTGGATACCTTGACTGTGCCGTCGAACATAGCCTTGACAAGAGCCTTATAATCGTTCTGTGTGAACTTGCCTTCTGCCCACTGCGTGGAATCCATCGGGATCTGAACGTAGTTTGCTGTGGGGTCGTCGCCGCTTATAAGTCCGAGAGTCGAAATCTTGCCTGCGTAATTCTTCCAGTTGTCGTTGAGGATGATGTCCTTAAGAGTGTCCTTCGTTGTAGGAGCAAGACCCTTCATAGCGGAAGTAACTGTTATGCCTGCGCCGTATTTGCCGTCGATGATAGCCTTCTGGTCAACGTCAACGCCGATAACCTTGCCGTTGAACTTCTTTGCTGCTTCTGCTGCGGATGTATAGATACCGCCGCCGCAAGCGAATACGATTTCCGTTCCGCCCTGATACCATGTTTCCATCTTTGCCGTGATGTCCGCGTCGCCGCTGAACTTACCGCCGTAAACATAGTTGATGGCAACTGTTGTGTTCAGCTCTTTTGCAGCTGCGTCAGCGCCCTGAACAAAGCCGTAACCGTAACGGACAACTGCGGGAACTGCCATACCGCCGAGGAAGCCGAGCTTTGTATATCCGAGCTTAACTGCTGCGTAGCCTGCCATATAACCGCAGAGCTCTTCCTGATAGATAGCGCAGTAAACGTTGGACATGTCAACATATTTGGAAAGATCCCAGTTGTCAGGGTTGTAGTCATACGTCTCGCCCTTGGCTGTTACGCCTGCTTCGAGAAGGTCGCCCTTTGCAACGTCAAGAGCGAAGAACTTAACGTCCTTGTTCTTGGGAGCTGTCTCAACGATAGCGCCTGCAAAAGCATATCCGGGCATAACGATTACGTCAAAGCCTTCGCTGATAGCCTTTTCGATCATGGCAACACGGGATTCTGTGTTGTCGCCTGTGGGTTTGAAGTATTTCTTTTCAATTTTGTTTTCGTCGCAGAAAGCTACAACAGCTTCCCATGTTGTCTGGTTGAAGGACTCGTCTGTGATGTCGCCGTAGTCAGTGATCATCGCAACTTTTGCGTCTGTCTTGTGTTCCGGATCGGGATCGTCTTTTCCGCAGCCGACCAAAACAAAGCAGCAGAGAGCCATTGCAACTGCCAAAATGATGGAAATAAACTTTTTCATTTGAATGAAGCCTCCGTTTTTGTTTGTTTTCGGTTAGTTATTAACCTTGTATATTGTATCACGTCGTTTGTAAAAAATCAATAAAATATTCATACTTTTTTCTTATTTTTTTGGCTTTTTAAGCCAACATGTCAACTTGCACTAAAAGCAAAACGCTCCTTTGGGCAATTTGCCGAAAAGAGCGCTTGTATGCTTATATCAAAATAGTGTGCAACCTATTTCTTTGAAGAATTTTATCTTCTCATGAAGCTGCTTTTCGTCGACTTTCAGCTTTTTTGCAAGGCATTTTATGCAAAGACACTCCTCCTCCGGAGTTTCCCTGTATATCAGTCGACGGTAAAGCGCGGTCTCGTCGCAGGTGAGCTTTTCGCCGCAGTTTTTGCAGTTGCTCATTTAACCTTTACGAGCTTCGCAGTTACGACTCTGCATCCGCCCGCCTCAACGTGCATGTCGATGAAGTCCTTGAATATGCCGAGGTGCTCGCCCGTGAAAGCGTCGGTCGCGTCAAAGCCATAGCCGCAGAGCGGGTCGAGACCGATGTCGCTGTACGGCATCATGACGTCCTTGTCGGCATCATATGCGTTGAAGAAGCCGATTGCATATGTGCCGTCCGCGAGGTGCTTGAAGAGAGAGAAGTTTTCCTTCTGACCTCTGTTGTCGCCGACAATTATCGGAGGACGTGCGTCCTCATCGCGGCAGATAGAGATGAGCGTGGGATTTGTGATGAGCTTTTTCGTCTCTTCGTCGATGTTTCTTATGTCGCAACCGAGCATGAGAGGCGAGGAAAGCATGCACCATATAGCAAAGTGATAACGGTAATTTGCCGCAGTACAACCCTGTCCGAAGCCGATGTTGCCCTTGCCGTAAAGCCCTGTGACAAGCATGTCAAGGTCGTTGAAGCAGCCGGGAGCGGAATAACAGAATTTATCCTTTTCCTTTGTCACTATGCCCTTTATAGACTCAAACGTGTCTGTTATATCGCCTGTTGTTCTGTACATATGAGCGCCGACGGAGCGAGCCCACTCATGGACGTTCTGATTGCCCCAGTTGCAGGCGGAGAAAAGTATTTCCCTGCCGGTTGAACGAAGAGCAAGAGCCATTCTGTTGTATGACTGATAACTCGGGCTGCCGGGGTGATAGCAGTTGTCATATTTGAGAAGGTCTATGCCGACGCTTGCAAAGTAATTCGCGTCGTCAAATTCGTGACCGAAGCTGCCGGGGTATCCTGCGCAGGTCTTGACGCCGCAGCAGGAATACATACCGAATTTCAGTCCCTTTGAATGAACATAGTCCGCAACGGCTTTCATTCCGTTCGGGAATTTCTTTTTATCCGCAACAAGCATGCCTTTTCTGTCGCGCTCTTTTTTGCTCCAGCAATCGTCGATTACAAGATACTCATATCCTGCGGCGAGATATCCGCCGTCGACCATTGCGTCAGCCGTTTCTTTTATAAGCTGTTCGTTTATATCCTTTGTGAATGTGTTCCATGAGTTCCAGCCCAT
>DHMB01000047.1:1693-3420 GCA_002405565.1 Clostridiales bacterium UBA4653 | reverse complement strand
AGCGGGCTTTGTCATAAATGCGGGCGGCGCGACCTCCGCTGACGTTTCGGCTCTGATAGCGGAGATAAAAAAGAGAGTTTTTGAAAGCTCCGGCGTTATGCTGGAGGAAGAAATAATATATATAAAATGAGGTTTTAAGGCTATGTCATTTTCGGGCGATACAAAAACGGCTCTTGCAAAGATACCCTGAGAGCGCGACTGTTGCGCTTCGGCGGAGCTTTGCGGAATGCTTATATTTGCTTCGGTTTTTGAGAGAAACAAAACGGTGTTTCTTTCCGAAACGGAGGAGGCGGCATATCTTTTCTCGGGACTTCTGATACGCTGTCTCGACGTTTGCTCCTCGCCCGAGGTGTTTTCAAAGGGCAAAAGCGGCACGCTTGTTTTCAGAACGACTGTCTGCGGGGAGGACGCCGAAAAGCTATATGATTTTGCCTTTCCGGACGGAGAATGCCGGATAGATACGGGAAAATTCAATTGCGACCATTGCGCGGAGGCTTTTATTCGCGGGGCGTTTCTTTCCTGCGGATTTGTAAATCCTCCGGAAAAGCGTTACGGTATTGAATTCACCGTTTCCAACGCAGATATTGCCGTCGAGCTTGCGACGGTTCTTGCGTATAAATTCGGCATGCCGAAGCTGAGCGTGAGAAAGGGAAATCAAATAGTCTATTACAGAGGCGGGGAAAAGGTTGCCGATGTGCTTATGCTCATCGGAGCGCAGAACGAGGCGTTTGAGATAATGAACAGCCAGGCGCTGCGGTCGATAAGAAACGAGCAGAACAGGCAGACTAACTTTGAGGTTGCGAACATATCAAAGCAGAGCGCGGCTTCGGCAGAGCAGATCGAGGCGATTACGGAGCTTAGAAAAATGGGAAAATTCGAGCTTTTGTCGCCGGTTTTGCGTCAGACGGCAAATCTGCGCCTTGAAAATCCGGAGGCTTCGATGTCTGCGCTCGGGAAGCTGGAAAATCCGCCTGTGTCAAAGTCGCAGGAGAGCAAAAGGCTTCTTAAAATAGTCGATTTTTACAAGGCTCATAAAAACAACTGAAAGGAGAAACGGAGAATGTCATTCTGCCATTTGCATCTGCATAGCGAATACAGCCTGCTTGACGGCGCATGCCGCATAAAGGATATACCGAAGCTGGCGGCGGAAAACGGTCACACCGCCGTTGCGATAACGGATCACGGCGCGATGTACGGCGCTGTTGACTTTTACCTTGCCTGCAAGGCATACGGGATCAAGCCGATAATCGGTTGCGAGGTGTACGTTGCCTCCGGTTCCCGTTTTGACAAGACCCGCGACTCCGAATATTCGAGGTATCATCTCGTCCTCCTCTGCAAGAACGAAACGGGATACAGAAATCTTATATATATGGTCTCAAAAGGGTTTACAGAGGGCTTTTACACAAAGCCGAGAATCGACCTTGAGCTTTTGCGCGAGCACAGCGAAGGGCTTATCTGCCTTTCTGCGTGCCTTGCCGGGTATGTTCCGAGGATGATCTCCGCCGGCGAATTTGAAAAGGCGGAGCAGCACGCAATCGAAATGGACAGGCTCTTCGGCAGGGGAAACTATTATCTTGAGCTGCAATATCACGGAATCGACGCGCAGAGAGAGGTAAACGAAGGGCTTATTGATATTTCAAAGCGCACCGGAATTCCGCTCGTTGCAACGAACGACGTGCATTATCCGAGAAAAAAAGACGCGGAAAATCAGGCGGTTATGCTCTGTA
>DHMB01000047.1:1219-1618 GCA_002405565.1 Clostridiales bacterium UBA4653 | reverse complement strand
CTGTATTCAGACGAACTCCCGCCTTGCAGACGGCAGACCGATCGGTTTTGAAACGGACGAATTTTATTATAAAAGTACGGAGGAGATGACTGCGCTTTTCGGAAATATCGAGGGCGCGATCGAAAACACGGGCAAAATTGCCGATATGTGTAACTTCGATTTTGATTTTTCAAAGCGTTTTCTTCCGAGGTATACTCCCGAAAACGGCGAAAAGCCGGAGGATTTTCTTTCATCGATGGCATGGACAAAATTCGAGGAAAAGGTTCGCTCGGGAGAGATCGTTTTTGATAACGTAAACACAAGAGAGGTCTATGAGGAGAGGATAAAATACGAGCTTTCCGTCATCTGCAAGATGGGATATTCGGAATATTATCTCATCGTCTGGGACTTTATAAACGC
>DHMB01000047.1:577-1206 GCA_002405565.1 Clostridiales bacterium UBA4653 | reverse complement strand
AAGGAGCGGAACATACCGACGGGCCCGGGACGTGGATCGGGAGCGGGGTCGCTCGTTGCGTATCTTGTCGGGATAACGGACGTAAACTCAATCAAATATAACCTTATGTTTGAGCGCTTTCTCAATCCCGAAAGGGTCAGCATGCCCGATTTCGACACCGACTTCTGCTATGAACGCAGGGATGAGGTTATAGAATATGTTTCCGAAAAATACGGAAGAGAGCGGGTCTGCGGGATAATCACGTTCGGTACGCTTGCGGCAAAGGCTGTCATACGTGATGTCGGGCGCACGCTTGGAATGAATTATGCGGATGTTGACGTTGTGGCAAAAGCTGTTCCGTCCGACTCGCACATAACGCTTGAAAAGGCGATGGAGGGCAAGCTCGGCGACCTTTATGAGTCCGACCCGAAGATAAAAAGACTCATTGACATTTCAATGGCGCTTGAGGGGATGCCGCGGCACGCCTCGGCTCATGCGGCGGGCATAGTCATTACGGACAAGCCCGTTTACGACTACGTTCCGACAGCCGTCGGCAACGGGATGATACTGACGCAGTTTACGATGGACACGATTGCAAAGCTGGGACTTCTCAAGTTCGATTTTCTCGGTCTGCGTTATCTGACGATCAT
>DHMB01000047.1:0-546 GCA_002405565.1 Clostridiales bacterium UBA4653 | reverse complement strand
TCTCCGACGCCGAAAAACAGATAAGACGGACAGAACCGGATTTTGATATAAAAAAGGTTCCGCAGGATGATGAAGAAACGTATGCGCTGATCTCATCAGGGCACACGGACGGCGTGTTCCAGCTTGAATCCGGAGGGATGAGGAGGCTTCTTTCCCAGATGCAGCCGAGAAATCTTGAGGACATAATAATCGCGATTTCGCTTTACCGTCCGGGGCCGATGGAGTCGATACCCGCTTTCCTTGAAAACAGGGCGCACCCGGAAAAGGTCAGGTATGCCTGCCCGCAGCTGAAGAGCATACTTGAGAATACGGCGGGATGCATTGTATATCAGGAGCAGGTTATGCAGATATGCCGCGACGTTGCGGGATTTTCGTTCGGCAGAGCCGATATTATCAGACGCGCAATGTCCAAAAAGAAGAGCGGCGAAATGGAGAAGGAACGCAATGCCTTTATCCACGGAGAAAAGGACGCGGACGGAAACGTAATCTGCTCCGGCGCTGTTGCAAACGGGGTATCAGAGGAGGTAGCGACGGAAATATTCGATC
>DHMB01000160.1 GCA_002405565.1 Clostridiales bacterium UBA4653 | reverse complement strand
GCAAGGGAATCGACTTCCATGCAAAGACTTTCAAGCTTATCCAATTCAATTTCCATGTCGTCGCATATAGATATTTTCATTTTGAAACCCTTTCATTACGATTTATGAGATTGCGTAAATATTATAGCATACTTTGCAAGAAAAGTAAATAGCAACAATGGTATTTTTTGTACGAATAAGACAATTAAATTAATTTCTCGTTATTTAGAGCCGTATTTGCGACGAATAGGCATTTTAGCTCAACGATTGTCGTTTTCTATTGAAAAATCACATAACAAATGTTAATATAATGTTGGAAATGTTATCAATGAAAAACATTGTCAAAGATGTTTCCGCATGCTTGCATGACACATGATACAATGTGTAACAGTAAAAAGCAAGCCTGATATATCATCGGGACGGAGGTGTGGAAGATGATTTCGCTGAAGAAGTATGTCGGATGTGTTGTTTTTTCGCGATTGACGGGCGTTTTCGCTTCCGCCGGTCATCGCTTACAAATCATTTGTCGTGGCGGATAATCAGGCAATCTCGAGTTTTGGTTATCCGCTTGCCGAAGGAAAAAATAAAAATTTATTTGAAAGGAAATCAAAACCATGAAGAAGAATTTGTTCAGAATTATTGCAGCTATTCTGCTGATCGTTTCTATCTTTTCATTCTGTATTACAGCTAATGCCATGGATTATATGAAGTATACACGTAGCACAGATGACCAGACATTCACAGTGCTGGGCTCTCTCCAGGCAAATAAATATTCAAAAGCATATGCATTTCACTCAATTTATGCAACGCTCAGATTTGACCCGACGGGAAACGGCACACTGACATATACTTTGCTGGATATGCAACTGATTGTCACAGGCTCGGGTGGGACGTTGCTTACGCCTATTGTTGCTTCTCAGGAGCGTGTTATTATAGGTCAATTCATCCGTACTGAAGATGTGCGCCTCCCTCAGGAAAGCGGAATCACATTTTTACTTGGAAACTATTATGCGACCGTTCCGGGCTCAATTGTGTCGTTTAACCCGCCCAGCATTGAAATTTCTGTTTTTGACTGATACATAGCCTGCGCGGAGGTTGTATACCTATGATTTTACAACCTCCGCCATTTGCACAGAAACACTTTTCGGTTCAATTATCACTGATTTTGTAACAAGGAGATATCTATGAAGAAATACAAAGCTGCTATATGCCTGCTTTCGGTTTTTATTTTTTTGTCATTCGTTCTTTCGGCGTGTTCAACGCCAGGGAATGACTCGGACGATGTCTGCGCCAGAGGCTTCAATACTTATCTTTATGATGATATTATTTATTATTACGATATAAACACATTTTCGATAAAATATCAGGATCTGAACAATATCCAGACGGCGGGACTTCCGCTTTACGGGGATGTTCTTGCCTCCGGCGAAGAGAATCCGTTTACGAATATATTCTCTCCGATGGTTTTTTTTGTAGTCGATCCGAAAGCAACCAAAGAAAACAATAACAAGCATGTTTTAATCGGAGCGTATCATAGAACCGGTGTTGATAAGCAGACAAACAGGCCTAAAAGCTTTTATCAGATCACATCATTTGATACAGGCACAAACAAAGTGACCGTGATACAGGATGAAATTGCAGAAAATATACAGTCGCTGGCTATTTACGGCGATTGGATAATATATACGACAAATGAAGGGGATCGCGGAACAAATATTCATGTTATAGGCAAAGACGGCAGCGGTTATAAGAAAATGGAGAACCCTGATAAGAAGATTTATCGTGTTGAGACAGTGTATAAAAACCGCATTTATTTTATTGACTCCGCCGGACAGCTTTTTTCATGCTCTCTGGCACTTGATGACACGCAGTACCTTTTTAACATTGTCCTGAGAGCAGAGATGTTCATTGCAAATGATTATATCGTATACTGCGATAACCTTCAGTCAACGGAATTTGACGGAGCGTCGTATATGAATGTGGATATTGTCCGCTGTCCGATTTCCGATGTTTCAAAGAAGGAAAAGATATTGTCAAACGTAAGTATGGGAATGAACAACGGCGACAAGTTTTATTATTATCTTTCCGAGCCGCGCAAAATCGGCCCGGTTACGGCTGAGTATTCGCATATTCTTTACGAATATTCGTTTGAAACGGACTCGTCAAGAGAGGTTTATGACCTTCAGGACAAAGCGATTTCAAGGTGCTATATAGCGCTCGGCGACAATTATATTGTATATAGCGAAACCGACTATTCTTCCGGCAGCCCCGTATCACGCTGGATTGCGCAGGATCTGAAGACGAATGAAGAAACAGTGGTGCCTAAATAAAAAAGAACCATAGGCATATTCAAGAAAAGAAAGGGCGGCGGTTATGAGATCCACCGTATACTATGAGATAAAAAAGCTATGCTCTCAATTGTATCTGATGATGTTTGCCATTGCTCTGCTGCTTGCAAATGCGATCTTTTGCGGCGTCTCCGCGAAAACAAATTCGCGCACGAGCGAATATACCAAACAGGCTGCTGCTGTATATTCATTATATAAATCCGATCCGGAGCTGTTTTATAAAGAAAAGGAGCGTATTGAGAATAATTTCTATTCAACATATGACGAAGTAAAAGAAAGCGTATACGGTGAAGGAATTATTGAAGATATTTCGCTGTTTGAGTATGTCGCTTCGTTTATTGACGCGGACAAAAATTATCATAACAGGCTGAACCAGATCATAACTCAATCCTCAAATATAATAAAGCAGACGGAAGGCTCGGGCGGGGCGGTCAATACATATAATTACCGCTATCAGGAGCAGGTGATAAAAATATATTCGGCGCTGGACGAGAGCGTTTCGATTGACGACACCATTGTCATCGGATGGAATGAATATTTCGGAGTCGGCACAGAGATTATTTTCGTTTTTGCCGCTGTTTTGATCTGCTCTGTGTGGATTGCGGTGAACGATTATCATACAGGTTTTTACGCAATAGAAAAGACCTGCGCAAAGGGCAGGGAGAATACAGCGGCGGCGAAATACCTTGCTGCGATGATTTCAGGCGCCGTGCTGACGGCGGCGTTCAATCTTTCGTCGCTTCTGGCGACATGGGCGACGCTCGGATTTTCCGATCCTTCAGTGGCGGTGCAGTCGGTCAGTGCGTTTCTGCTTTGCCCTTATAACATGAGCATATTGGGATATCTGGTTGTCTCGCTCATTATCAAAATGCTGACAATTGCCGTTTTTTCATCCGTTGTTTTGGCGATATCATCTGTCGCGAGAAAATTCACAGCGGGAATTATAGGCGGCGCAGTGCTTCTTTTCGGAGGCTTTCTGATGTCCTCTGCCGATTTTACAAAGTCGGGACAGGTGAAATATATAAACTTCTGGTCGATATTCAATCTGAAAGAAATCTTTTCGAGATATCGCGCTTTGGATATTATAGCTCATCCGGTATCGATAATACCGGTCTGCATATTACCGGGAGCTGTTCTTCTTGTCGCCGCGTTTTTTGTCAACCGTTTCGGTTTTGCCCGTGTAAGTAATTCGGCGCGCAAGAGGAGAGCTTCGGCAAGCAAGAACGAAAAAGCGCTTGGCTTGAAAGAAGGGCGTAAAAAGGCGACATTGTATAATACAAGCCTTTTATCCTTTGAGCAACGCAAGCGTATATGGATAATTTTCCTGCTCGCCGCTGTCGTCATCATAAAATGCGTATATGCCGCAAGCTATTTTGAGATTGACGACACGTCATATAACCGAATATATACCGGATATATTGCCGAAATCGAAGGAGAATATTCAAGCGAAAAAGCGGCATATCTGAGAAACGAATACGATAACTGCAATGCCATTGTTGAAAAATACGGCGAAAACACAGAGTCGTATTTTTCCAAGAAAATGTCGATAGATGATTATCTTGCGTATTGCGCCGATTATTCGGCGGCGCAGATGAAAATCCGCGTGCTCGACGATATTATGAAGCAATCGAGGTATCTCGGTTCGCTGTATAATAAGGGCGTCACGGGGTCATTTGTAAACGAACTGTATTGTTATAAATATCTTGGCGCCGGAACGGACTGGATACTGATAGCGTTTCTGTGCGTTCTGAGTATCAGCGGCTTTTCGATGGAGCGTAGAAAGACATCATCGTCGTCATCGCCGTCATTTTTGCTCGGCACGACTTTTAAGGGCAGAACAGACACATTCATGGCGAAATATCTGTTGACATTGATCTATGCGGTTTCGGCAACGGTTTTGCTTAAAGCAATCGATCTTGTCTGCTTTGCTGTGAAGTTGAGCATGCCTCCGACGGGCGCATTGCTTGTCAGTATGACGCGATACGCCTTTGCTCCGATATCTTTATCGCTCGGGCAATATATCGGCTCTGTGCTTGTATTTTCGCTTCTCGGCGCGGTGCTTACCGCCTCGGCGTGTTTTGCGATATCATATTTTATAAAGGACAATTTATCCGCGTATGTGACGTCGGCGATATTTATGTTCGCCCCCGGACTTCTGCAGGCGGCGGGAGTGAAATTTTTCGGTTATATCGACATAAGCAAATTGACGGACGCCGATTCGTTGTATCGTCTTTCGGCGGAGACAACGCCCTCGGCTGCAAACGCATGGTTTGCCATAGCGTATGCCATTGTATTTATCTTCGTCGGCTGTTCTTTCGCTTTTTCGCTCAGACGCATACATAAAGGAGGAAGATTATGATTTTATCCATTAAAGAGTTAAGCAAGGCATACGGTAAAAATCAGGCGCTTTCCTGCTTTTCCGCAGATTTTCAGCCCGGAATATATGCGCTTTTGGGCCCGAACGGCGCGGGAAAGTCGACTCTTATGAATATTATTACGGATAACCTGAAAGCCGATTCCGGCGAGATCACCTTCGGAGATGACGGAAAAGAGCCGGAAAACATCAAGAAGCTGGGTACGGAGTTCCGAAAGAAATTGGGCTTTATGCCGCAGTATCCGGGACTTTATCCGAACTTTACGGTCGAGAGTTTCATGTGGTATATGGCGACATTGAAGGACATGGGACGCGGGCTCGGAGTAAAAGAGAGAAAGCAGTATATAGCGGAGCAGATAAACGAAATTCTTATCGCGGTCGAGCTTGACGACGTTTCAAAACGCAGAATCGGCGCGCTGTCGGGCGGAATGAAGCAAAGACTCGCGCTTGCGCAGGCGGTTCTCGGTAACCCTTCAATCCTTATACTCGACGAACCGACAGCGGGGCTTGACCCAAAGCAGAGAATCGCTATACGGAATTATATTTCGCAGATAGCGTTGAACAAAATTGTCATAATCGCAACGCATGTTGTGAGCGACGTTGAGTTCATCGCGCGCGATATTATCATGCTGAAAAAGGGCGTTATAATCGAAAAAGCCCCTCCGCACGAGCTGATCAAAAAAATCGACGGCAAGGTCTGGAGCATTCCCGTCGGCGAGAGCGAAGTTTCCTCCATGCAGGAAAAGCACCGCGTGATAAACATTGCGCGCGATGAGGATGACCCGCAGACGGTCAGACTGCGCGTCCTTTCCGATGTCAGACCGACAGAGACTGCAATAAACGTGCCCTCCACTCTTGAGGACTATTATCTTTACGTATTCAACGATATTTCCTTGTCATAAAATACAGATCCGCCTGCGGTGCAGGCGGATTTTTTCTATGCGGGAGCTTTGGCGGCAAAGCGGAAAGCCTGCATTTTATGCTTGAAAAAGTCGGGAAAATACTGTATAATAAAGGTACGGTGGAATGTTTCGGTTCCGCATGGCGAAAAACAGCGAGGAGAGACAGATAAATGTCCAAAAATCCGTTAAAGAACATAAGCGGCGAGAAAATACGCCGTCAATATTTCAACGTATTATTGTTTGGCATGGCTTTTACAGTTTTTATAGTGATTTACGGAATGACGATAAACGAGATTATATTTTCCGCAGAAAACTCGCAAAAGCCGGATTTTTCAAGCATTATAAGCATCATTCCGGAGTTTCTGGCCGGTATGCTCTGCGTTCCGGCGGTGCTTTCAATTATAAACAGGCTTTGCCGCTTCGGAAGGGTAGTTT
>DHMB01000115.1 GCA_002405565.1 Clostridiales bacterium UBA4653 | reverse complement strand
CCGCCGCACATACCCGTGCCGTCTATCATTATCGGGTTCATGCTGACAACAGTCTTTATTCCGAACTCGCCTGTCAGCTTGCAGACGAACTTCATCATTACAAGCGGGCCGATTGCGATGACCTCGTCATATTTTTCGCCGAGCTCTATGAGAGAGCGGAGCTTATCCGTCACAAGCCCCTTTTCGCCCGCGGAGCCGTCGTCCGTCATAAGAAAGAATTTGTCGCTTGCAGAGGCAAATTCGTCTTTGAGTATCACAAGACCCTCCGAGCGGAAGCCGACGATACTGTGTACCGTCGCGCCGGATTTGTGCAGCTTTTTTGCAATCGGCAGGGCAATTGCGCTTCCGACCCCGCCCCCGATGACGGCGACCTTTCCGAGCCCCTCTGTCTCGGTCGCTTTGCCGAGAGGGCCGACAAAATCAGGAATATATTCGCCTGCGTTTTTCGCCGCAAGGAGCTTTGTCGTCGCGCCGACTGTCTGAAAAATGATGGTGACAGAGCCCTTCTCGCGGTCAAAATCCGCAATGGTCAGCGGGATACGCTCGCCGTCCTCCGAGACGCGCAGAATTATAAATTGCCCCGGCTCGGCTTTCCTTGCGACGAGCGGAGCTTCAATCTCCATTTTTATGACCGCGTCGCAAAGCGCGGTCTTTGAAATTATCTTATACATTTTTATCCTCCGGAAAGGAATTATAAAAGTAATATATCACATCGCGCGGGAAAATTCAAGTCGGCATTATCCCCAAATCGCAATTGAAATAACGGATTTTTCGATTTGCACGCGCTGATTTCGACACGAAAATGTAAATTTTCTGTTTTTGTAACATTTTCTATTGATAAATAAAAAATCGGGGTATATAATAACCTTGAATTCAAACGAAAAAAGGAAAGGATGGTATTATGCAAGACAAAAAATTTTCCGTTTCGGGAATGACATGCGCCGCGTGCTCAGCTCACGTTGAAAAGGCTGTGCGCGGGGTCGAAGGGGTCAAAGAGGTTTCTGTCAGTCTTCTGACAAATTCGATGACCGTCACCTATGACGCTCCCGCAACGGATGAAAAAATATGCTCTGCGGTTTCCTCCGCGGGCTATGGGGCAAGCGTTTTCTCCGCCGACGGCAAAAAGAAACGGGCGGAGCCGGTTGACGACGGGGCGGAAGCCCGGGCCGTACTTTTCAGGCTTATAGCGTCGCTGTGCCTGCTCATTCCTTTGATGTATATATCGATGGGACACGTTATGTGGGGCTGGCGGATTCCTTCGTTTATGGAAAATCACCTTGTCCTCGCCGTAACGGAGCTGGTGCTGACGGCGGCTGTCATGATAATAAATCAGAAATTCTTCATCAGCGGCACAAAGGGACTTCTTCACGGCGCGCCGAATATGGACACGCTTGTTTCAATGGGCAGTGCGGCGGCGTTTATATACAGCCTTGCGTTGCTTTATAAAATGTGCGTGACGACCGATATGGAAGCGCTCCATTCGCTTCTGCACGGGATGTATTTTGAGTCTGCAGCGATGATACTGACGCTGATAACCGTCGGCAAAATGCTGGAGGCACACAGCAAGGGCAAAACGACGAGCGCGATCAGATCGCTTATGGAGCTTTCGCCGAAAACGGCGACCGTCATCAGGGACGGGAAAGAAACCGTCATCTCCGCGGATGATATGGTAAAGGGAGATATATTCATCGTCCGCCCCGGAGAGAGCATTCCCTGCGACGGAGTTGTGCTCGAGGGCGAAAGCGCGGTAAACGAGGCGGCACTGACGGGCGAGAGCCTGCCCGTCGATAAGAGCGCAGGATCAAAGGTCAGCGCGGCGACGATAAACCAGAGCGGTTTTCTCCGCTGTGAGGCGACGAGAGTCGGCGGCGAGACGACCCTTTCGCAGATAATCGAAATGGTTGAAAACGCGGCGGCTTCAAAGGCGCCGATTGCAAAAATTGCGGATAAGGTTTCCGGAGTTTTCGTTCCGACTGTCATCGGCATAGCCGCTGTCACGTTTATAGTATGGATGATAATAGGCAAGGGAATACCCTTTGCGCTTGCGAGAGCGATAAGCGTGCTCGTCATCAGCTGTCCGTGTGCGCTGGGGCTTGCAACGCCCGTCGCGATAATGGCGGGCAGCGGCAAGGGCGCAAAGAACGGTATCCTTTTCAAGACTGCGGCTTCTCTTGAAGCGGCGGGCAAGGTATCATATATAGCGTTTGACAAAACGGGAACTGTCACAGAGGGCAAGCCCCGCGTGACGGATATAATCCCCGCAGGCGGCATAAGCGAAAACGATCTTCTGCTTGTTGCGGCGAGCCTTGAAGAAAAGAGCGAGCATCCGCTTGCAAAGGCAATAACGGAAAAAGCCTCGGCTGACGGGCTTTCTCATAACGCTGTTGACGGCTTTTCCGCCCTTCCGGGGCACGGAGTCCGGGGCAACGTCGGCGGGAAGGTGCTTCTCGGCGGAAATGCGGCGCTTATGCGCGAAAGCGGGATTGACGCGGGCGACCTTTTCGGCAAGGGCGAGGAGCTCTCATCGGAAGGGAAAACGCCGCTTTATTTTGCGATGGACGGTAAGCTCCTCGGCATAATAGCCGTTGCGGATACCGTAAAGCCGGACAGCGCAAAGGCGATCGCCGAGCTGAAGAAAATGGGCATTGTTACTGTTATGCTCACGGGTGACAACAAGCGCACGGCGACGGCTGTTGCAAAGAAGGTCGGGGTTGACGCCGTAATAAGCGACGTGCTTCCGGATGGCAAGGAAGCCGTTATAAAGCGGCTCTCCGAGCACGGCAGCGTCGCTATGGTCGGCGACGGAATAAACGACGCGCCGGCTCTGACAAGAGCGGACGTCGGAATAGCTGTCGGCGCGGGAACGGACGTTGCGATAGATTCTGCGGATATAGTTCTGATGAAAAACGAGCTTTGCGACGTATCGGCGGTGATAAGGCTTTCGAGAAAAACGCTTATGAATATCAAGGAAAACCTTTTCTGGGCGTTCTTCTATAACTGCATCGGCATACCGATAGCGGCGGGAGTGCTGATTCCGATAGGCTTTGCGCTCAGCCCGATGATCGGCGCGGCGGCGATGAGCCTTTCAAGCTTCTGCGTTGTTACAAACGCCCTGCGTCTCAATCTTGTCAACGTTTATGACGCAAGGCGCGACAGAGAACACAAAAAAGCGGCGATACCGGATTTCATCTCCGGCGAGGCTGCGTGCAACATCAAAAAGGAGGATAACAATATGAAAATCGTAAAGGTGCTGACGGTTGAGGGAATGATGTGCGGTCATTGCAAGGCGAGAGTCGAGCAGGCGCTGTCCGCCATCTGCGGAGTTGAAAAGGCGGAGGTTGACCTTGAGAAAAAGACGGCGACTGTCACTCTTTCTCATGACGTTGACTGCGGCGAGCTCAAAAAAGCGGTTACGGACGCCGGATATAAGGTTACGGACTGCAAATAAAACAGACTTCGGCGGAGGCGAAAGCCTCCGCTTTTCTTTTGTTGACAGGGCGCGACGGTGGCTGTATAATTGAATTGTGAAAAAATAAAATTTTTTTTGCAACCTTTTGAAATATCCGCACACTATCTTATCGAAAGCGGAGAAAGGAAAAGTTTTATGGCAACATATTCACATTCAAAGGGAAGAGCCCTCATTCTTGATTACACCGAAAACTATATGGAGAAGGTGTTTTATTTCTGTCTCAAAAAAACAAGCGACAGAAAAGAGGCCGAGGAGCTGACGCAGGATATTTCTTTTAATATTGTTTCGGCGCTGGAGAGAAGTATCCCCGAAAACTTCCCCGCGTGGGTATGGCAGATAGCAAGGAACAGGTATAGCGTCTGGGCAAGCGAAAAGCACGATAGATCCGAGAAAATATCAGGTACCGATATTTCGGATTACGACCTGCCGGACACAACCGACGTTTCGGACGGGCTCATCGAAAAGGAGCAGCTTTCGCTCCTCCGTCGCGAGCTTGCGTTCATCGCGGGCGAGTACAGAGACGTTATCCTTGCTTATTATATGGAAAACCGGAGCATAAAGGAGATTGCAAAAAGTCTCCGCTGTGCCGAGGGAACAATCAAAAGCAGACTTTTCCGAGCCCGTAATATTTTGAAAGAAGGTATGGATATGGCAAGAGAATTCGGAGTCAGAAGTTATAAACCGGAGGAAATATCATTCGTTGCGAATATGTCAAACTGCGGGCTTGACGGTCAGCCCTGGAGCGTTCTTATGGGTCATCTGCTTTATAAGAACATCTTCCTCGAGGCTTACGGTAACCCCGAAACGGCAGAGCAGCTTTCGCTCGAGCTCGGCGTTTCGCTCCCTTATATGGAATGTGAGCTTGAATTTCTGCGCAGGGAAACATTCCTCAAAAAGGACGGCGACAAATACTATACGGCGTTCCCGATAATCAGCAGGAGTGCGCAGGAGGCTATCCACGCATACAACGAAACGATTACGCGTGAGATGACATCGAAAATGGAGCAGTACGTCGATCATCTGCACGAAAAGCTCGGCGACGGACTCTTCGGAGGATACGTCGATTATGAAACGGCAAAATGGACGCTCATAATGAGGTTTTTTGACAGGTACTGCGTAAGGTATATGAAGTCGTATACAAAGCGCCCGCGCGGCGGCGAATGGGACATCTGCGGCTATCAGACAACGAACGCCGCAATCCCCGCATTTGTCGGATTTAACGGCTCGGGCGGCAAAGACAGCTTCGGGCAGTATATATTCAAATACAAGGGCATTTGCGGCAAAATCCCCGATACGCTTGGCGCAGACAAAGCGGAAACGCTTGAAAAGCTCGCTCTAGGCGAGGATGTCTCGGGAAGAGACCGGACGCTTGAGGAGCTTGAAAAATACGGTTATGTGAAAAAAGCGGGCGATAAATACGCTCTGAACATAGTTGTTCTGAAAGAAGCTTCGCTTTCTTATTCAGACGACGTTCTCCGTGCGCTTGAAAACGATATAAGAACAATATTCCGCACGGCGTCTGAGTTCTCGACGAAGATTGTAAAGAACGAGCTTCCGGACTATTTTGCCGGCGACGAGCAGGCTGTTTCCGTAGCGTGTGACCTTGCGCAGTTTGAGCGTGGCTATGTTCTTGAGCAGGCAATTGCGGACGGCTGGCTGAAATATGACGAAAATATTTGCCCCTGCGTCGGCGCTCGTGTGGAATTTTAATAAAATCTATTGACAAAATGCGAATAACATTGTACAATATAGACGTAAAAAATGACTGTCAGCTCCGCTCTGCGAGCCGAGTGTAAAATGACAAGGTTTGAAAGAGATTTCTTTTCGCAGACGGACAAAGCAAAAACCGCCCCTTTTCGGGGCGGTTTTTGTATGTAAATTAAAATTTTCTGCGTTTTCTGGGCTTTTGACTTGCGCCGGAAATCCCCGCAAAAGCCGAAGTGACGAGTATCACGGCTGCGCATATCGCGAACATAAGAGGCTTTATTGAAGTTCCGAAGCCGAGCGCGGCGAGCGCGAGCACGAGAAGAAACAGCACTCCGGAAAACAGTCCTGCACGCAAGCCGTTATCTCCGCATTTTTTTGCGGAGATGAACGCTCCGACAAACGCCGATATGAACAGCGCCGCAAGGGCGAGCGGAGCAGAATATTTTTCCGGGTCGGGCAGGGAAAGTCCGACTGCGGCGGAAATCAAAAGGGACACCGCTCCGCACGCAATGCCCCAAAGCGTGCCTTTCACAACGCACGCAAAAATGTTATTATTTTCAGCAGATTTACGCATAATTGCCTCCGAGACGTTTTTGTTTTATACATATGCACGGCTCGGACAAATTATGCTTTTATTTATTTTCCTCTTTATCTGTTGACTTTTCATCAGCCTTTTCCGTCTTTTCGGCTTTGGCGTTTGCAGATTCCTTTTTGGGGTCATACGCTTCGCCTGCTCTGTAATCTATGGAGCGGAGAGCGAAACGGGCAAAGCTCATACGTGTGCGATCCTTGCTTGTGATGATCGTGAACGTGTCGTCTTTAATCTTAACAACTCTGCCGACTATGCCGCCGATTGTTGTTATGTCATCGCCGACCTTGAGCGAATTTTTCATATCGTTCTGTTCTTTTTCCTGCTTTTTCTGCGGTCTGATGATAAGGAAATAGAAAACAACAACGATGACTATGAGCATGACCCAGAAGAGCCAGTTGGAAAGTCCGCCCGTCGCGGTTGCGTCAGTCCCCGCCGCCGATGTTGCTGCGTCAAGAAGTATAAACATAATTAAAAAGTACCCTTTCAAAAATTGAATTTTTATATAGTATAACGCAACTCTTTGAATAATTCAAGTAAATAATTTATGAATAATTGATTTTCATTATAAATATTTCAAAAACCGGCGCGATTGCGCCGGTTTTTGAAATGAAAATATATTATGCGGTAACTGCGGGTATGCTTTCCGCGTCGGGAAGGGCGGCTTGCTCATTCTCTGCGGGCGGGGCATATCCTGCGCCGAGACCGAAGCTCACGCTTATCGCGTCATTGACCCTTTGCATAAGTAAATCGTCAAGGTGTCCCATTTTTTCTCTGAGTCGACGTTTGTCAATCGTCCGTATCTGTTCGAGCAGGATGACCGAATCTCTTGCAAGTCCGAACGTTTCGGCATAAACGTCGATATGCGTGGGGAGCTTAGCCTTGCTTATCTGGCTCGTTATGGCGGCGGCAATGACTGTCGGGCTGTATCTGTTGCCGATGTCATTCTGAACAATCAATACAGGGCGCAGTCCTCCTTGCTCACTGCCGACGACAGGACTTAAGTCCGCATAATAAATATCTCCTCGTTTGACATTCAACTTCTTCACACTCTCTTTGCTTTGATACTTTGGAAAGATACGCTTTCCGATTATATTTTTTCCGTATCCCGTGTGTGTTTAGTCAAGGAAATATAAAAATATTATGACAAATATTTACATAATATACCGCAAACGGACAAGACCCGGAGTCCCTCCGCTTACTTTATTATATTTTCGATACCGTTTTTTGACCCCGATATCCCGAAAATCGCAAAAAGCCTTATAATAACTGAAAAAATAGTTTTATACTAAAGTATAAAAAACGTTTTTTCGTTCATAAAAACAGGGCTTGAAGCGTAAAATATCAGTGAGGGGAACAGCATTTTTTGCATGCCTTGCCCTCTTGTACGACCGTCTAAAATGCGCAAATTCACGAAAAAGTCTTGATTTTTTCATATATATAGTGTATAATAAACCCGTATTGAGAGAAATGCACACTTTTTTGCGTGCATAAAAACGGATGGTTTTTGCATGAAAAAGATACTTCTTACATGTTTTGAGCCGTTCGGCGGAGAGGTGATAAACCCTTCCGAAGAGGCTGTGAAAAATGTTTCCGCTCCGCTCGGGTGCGACGTTATGAAACTGCGTCTGCCCGTCGCATGGGGGAAATCACAGCGGCTTCTTTTCGACGCAATCGATGATTTTTCGCCGGACGTCGTGCTCATGACAGGGCAGGCGGGCGGCTCATCCGCCGTGAGAATAGAGCGTGTTGCAATTAATCTTTGCGGCGCGATAAAGGACGAGGACGGACTTTATCCCGCGGGCAGCGAGGTTGCAGCGGAACTTCCCGTAAGGGAGGGCGCTCCGACGGCATATTTCGCTGCATTCGATTGCAAAAAAATTCAAAACGCGCTGAAAGAGGAAAACATTCCCGCCGTGCTTTCGTATTCGGCAGGGACGTACATCTGTAACTATATAATGTTTTCGGCATTGGACATAATCGCCTGTGAAAACAGGAAAGCGACGGCGGGATTCATTCACCTGCCTTATGCGGACTGTCAGAAAAGCGGGGCGCCGTCAATGGGGATTGACGCGATGACCCGCGCGATTGAAATCGCTTTGGCGCAGATTATTCAGGGGGAAAATTTATGAGTAAACTTAAAAAATTGTTATGTGTCGTTGCACTTTTATGTGCCGGCGCACTGCTTATATCGTCGTGTTCGCTGACGAAGCGTTACGAAAAGCAGGTGCTGAGTTATCTTGAAACGAAGTATGACGGAGAAGAATTTGAGCTCCTTTCGTACACCAAAAACAAGAAAACGAGCAGCAGATACGAAATAAAAGCGGTCTGCGTATCGGATAATACGGAATTTGATATTTACGCATATTCCGCAAGCAACATTTCGGACGGTTACGCTGTCACAAGGGCAAACAACACAATGCGTGACAAGCTGAACAGAGTCTTCAGTTACAGCGAGGCGTCAAAATATGTGACGGATATCCGCTGGCTCCGCCTCTATAACGAGGAAACAACGGACTACAGCTTCCTCGACGCAGATAAGGTTGAAACTTATACGGAAGAGCCGGAGATCACGTCGATAGACGCGATTATATTCGGCAATCCTCTCAAGGAAGAGCAGGTTGCGGACGGAATAATTTCTTCCGTTAAGGCGCTTGAAAACGCCGGAATACATGTTGACAGTATCGGCTTTGAATTCACTGTACTTACGCAGAGCTGCAGAATGGAGTCATCCATGGCTGAGATTGAGGACTCGACCGCAGAAGAGCTTGTTGAGTTCATAAAGGTACAGCTCAATGAAAGCAAGGAATCTCAGTCGGTCTGGATGAATTACGAACGTCAGGTTGTGTTCAAGTACGACAATGAGACGAGAAATAATATTTACAGCTCCGCGAAATAATCAAACGAAAGCACCGCTTCGGCGGTGCTTTTTTATTGACACGAAGAAGGTTGTGCATTGCGCGGAAGGGAATATCGGAGCAGACAAATTGAACGGAGAGAGTGACAGCCGCAAGAAAATACAAAAACCTCCCGCCAAAGGCGGGAGGTTTGATTATTATGCGATTTTACTCAGCTCTTTCTGAGGATGGACATGAGGTCGTCGAAGTCGCTGTCGGAAACAAGTGTGTCTTCCTTGTCCTCTGCAACGATGGGAGCCTTAACGGGCTTTTCAGCCGCGGGCTTTACGACGGGAGTCTCTGTCGGAGTTGTTGCGGAAACGGGAGTGCTTGTGCGCTTGGGCTGTTCATCTGTTCTGAAGCCTGTTGCGATAACGGTAACCGTGATCGTGTCTTCGAGGGTGTTGTCTATTCTTGCACCCCAGATGATGGTTGCGTCGGGATGAGCTTCGTTTGAGATCATGGAGGAAGCTGTTTCAACTTCGTCAAGGCTGATGTCAGCGGAAGCTGTGATGTTGATGATTATGCCTGTTGCACCGGAGATTGTTGTTTCGAGAAGCGGGCTTGTGATAGCCATCTTAGCCGCAACCTCTGCCTTGTCTCTGCCCGTGCCTGTACCGATACCCATGTGAGCATAGCCTGCGTCACGCATGACAGCGGAAACGTCCGCAAAGTCAAGGTTTACAAGGCTGGGGGTATTGATAAGATCCGAAACGCTCTGAATACCGCGACGGAGAACGTCATCTGCATATTCAAACGCGTTGGAAAGAGTGATTCTGTTTTCGGAAATCTGTTTCAGTCTTTCGTTGGGGATAACAACGAGAGCGTCAACATAGTCGCGAAGGTGAACGATACCCTGTTCAGCCTGTATCATACGCTTTCTTCCCTCGAAAGAGAAGGGCTTTGTAACGATACCGATTGTAAGTATGCCCATTTCCTTGGCAACCTTTGCAACAACGGGAGCCGCGCCTGTACCTGTGCCGCCGCCCATACCTGCTGCGATGAATACCATGTCCGCACCGCGGATGACATTCTGTATGTCTTCAATGCTTTCTTCTGCAGCGCGCTTACCGACTTCGGGATCTGCGCCTGCGCCGTGACCCTTTGTGATCTTTTCGCCGATGGCGATCTTTGTGGGTGCGCTGGATGTGAGAAGAACCTGCTTGTCGCAGTTGACGGTGATAAGGTCAACACCCTGTATATTTGTCGCGATCATACGGTTTACAGCGTTGCCGCCGCCACCGCCGACGCCAATGACCTTAATCTTTACGCCACTGTCGTAATTGTTGTCAAATTCAAAACCCATATTATTAACCTCCTGAATTTTTGCTCCAAAAAATAGATACAATAATATAATAATATTTATTTTCGGATTTTGCAATATGTTTTTATAAAAAAATCAGAAAAATCGCAGAAAAACATCCCAAAAGGGAAAAATAAATGCAAAAAGTGCCTTCCGGAGGTCATTTCGGGGCATTTATATATACTTTTTCGGTGACAAATTTTGTCAATCGGCTGTGCCGGTCACAAGGAAGGACGTCTCGGAAGTGCCTGTTGCATATATCGTTCCCGACACGCCGGGCATGTTTTTCTCAACATAACCGATCGTTTTTTTGCAGAATTTCAGCTTTTTTTCTAAGTCTGTATAACTTCCGAATACGATCGTATACTTGCTTTTATACACGGCTGTAACAGAAAATCTGTTTGAAATATCGATCATGGTTATTCCGCTTGCAAAGTCACATTCGGTGAACAGCCGGATGAGCTCCGTGCTCGACCGATAGTCCCTTTCGGACTCAAAAACGAGCGTTTTCCCCGGATTAGCCTCGGTTACTTTCGGTAAAACTATCGGAATTATTCCGGAAGCGCTGAGCCCCTGCGGGGATTTTACAACGTCGAGCACGCGCAACTTGTCCGAAAGGATGAGAAAGTCCGAGCCGAATGACATATAGAAAAACGGCTTGTCCTCCGTGACGGTGATGACGATTGTCGACGGCAGGCGCCGCCTGACGGTCACCGAGCTTACATACGGATTTTTTTCAAGGATTGATTTTGAGATTGCGTCCTTATCGATTGAGTACATATGTGCGCCGCGCCGCAAGCCTGCCGCAGAAACTATGTTTTCCTCGGCAGAGACGGCATTTCCTTCGACTGTCACATTTTTTATCCTCACCGAAAAAACAAATATAAGAACGAGCGCAATCATGACTGCAATAAAGCAGAATTTTATTATGAAAGTTTTCAGCCGGAACGATTCAAGCTCTTTTTTACTCATTCCGTTCCTCCTTTCCGACGAGCGAAAGCAGCTCGCGGTTTGAAAGACGGACAAGCTCCCTGTATATCAGCTCTCTTGCCTCCGGCTTTGCGAACGCGCGGATATTTTCAGAGAGCTTTGCGCCGAGCGGAGTGAAGAGCAGGCCGTGCGTGGCGGAAGAAAGTGCGTCTGCCGTCAGATTTTTTTCCTCTATCAGGAGCGCGGCGTCGGAATTTTTCAGTCCCTCCGCGTTTTTGAACTGATGATTTGCGACGACGTTCGGGGAAGGGATGAACAGGCACGCCTTGCCCATGAGCGCAAGCTCGGAAACGGTCATCGCGCCGGAGCGGCAGATGACGGCGTCAGCCGCCGCCTCCCATTTCGGCATATCGTAAATATAGTCGGCAGGACGGAGATTTTTGCAGCTGTCAAGCCCCTTTTCGCGGAATTTGCGCATGAATTCGTCATAGCCGTTTTTGCCTGTCGAATGAATATGAAAGACTTCCGGGTGCTTTGACGAGAAATTTTCCATGAGCGCAAGGGCGCTGTCGTTTATTGCCTGCGCTCCGAGACTTCCGCCGAACGACAGCAGGACGTATTCACAGCCCTGCGGGATGTCGAGTCCGGCGCGCGCCTGACGCTTTGAGAGGGAAAGTCCTTCCGTCCGCATGGGATTTCCGACGCACATCACCTTTGATTTGTCGCGGAAAAAGTCCGCTGTGGACGGGAAGTTTACAAATATCCTGTCCGAATCTTTTTCGAGCATTTTAATGGCTTTTCCGGGGATGACGTTTGACTCGTGGACGGCTGTCGGTATGCCCATTTTAGCCGCGGTGTGTATCAGAGGATAGGAAAGATAGTTTCCCGTTGCGAAAACAACGTCGGGCTGAAACGATTTCAGCAGCTTTTTTGCCTCGATTTGCGAAGTGAAAAAACATATAGCCGTCTTTATGTTTCTGAGGGAAAGACTTCTTTGGAGTCCGCTCATTTCTATATGGTAGGTTTCATATCCCGCCTTTTCGACAAGAGACTTCTCCATTCCGTTTTTTGTAGCAATGAAGAGAATTTCCGCGCTTTTGTCGCGACTTTTTATTGTGTCGGCAACGGCTATTGCCGGATATATATGACCGCCGGTTCCTCCGCCGGCAAGAATAATCTTCATTTGAGCTCCTCCGAAAAAGATGATATTTTACAGCCTTTTTATACCCGCTTCTGAGACGAATAACGTGAAACGGAAAGTATAATTCCCATTTCCGCAAGCTGCATGACAAGCGCCGTGCCGCCGTATGAGAAGAAGGGAAGCGCAATTCCCGTCGTCGGGATGGATGATGTCACGACCGCGATGTTCAGCATTGCCTGAATTCCGACCTTCGCCGTTAGACCTGCGACAAGGATGGACGAAAATGTGTCCGGAGCACGCTTTGCAATGACAAAGCCGCGCCACATGAAAAGTACGAAAAGCGCTATGAGGGCGATTGCTCCGATGAAGCCGAGCTCCTCGCAGAGAATGGCGAAGATGAAGTCGTTCTGCGGCTCTGGAAGCCACATGTGTTTCTGATAGCTGTTGCCGAGTCCGACTCCGAAAAGTCCGCCGGAACCTATGGCAAGCAGACTCTGATAAGGCTGCCAACCGCCGGTTTTGAGATAAAGCTCCGGATGAAGCCATGCGTCGATACGCTTTTTCATGTAATTTGTAAAGAGCATTACGCCGAGCGCACCCGCGCCGAACACGCCGCCGAAGGTTGCGAGAATCTTCCAGTTTGCGCCCGACATGAAAATCATCGAAGCGCCGATGAGAAAGAGGATTATCGTTCCCGACATGTGATGTTCGAGCAGAGTCGTGACGCACACAACGCCCGTAATTATTCCCGGAATGAGAATTCCGTATTTGAATTGTTTTATTTTCGCATTGAAAAATGATATATAAGCCGCGAGCAAAAGCACGAGGGCGAATTTCATTATCTCGGAGGGCTGAAACTGAATGGGGCCGAAGCGCAGCCATCTTGTCGCGCCTTTGTTTGTTTCGCCTATGAATGGCACTGCCGCGAGCATGAGAAAGCTGGCGGCGAATATCGGCACGGTGAACTTTTTGACAAAGCCGTAGTCGATAAACGATATGAGCATCATGACGAGGACTCCCGCCACGGCGAAGAATATCTGTTTTTTGACGAACCACAGGCTGTCATGCATTTTGACCTTGGCAAATATATAGCTCGACGAAAATACCATAATCGACCCATAGCAGAGAAGGAGCACGACGATTATAAGAAAAATTCTGTCGACGCCGCCGCGCACGCGGTAAACTGTGTTTATTTGCGGGTGAAGAAGCTCTTTCAGAAAAGAACTGCCTTCACTTTTCCTTTTTTGTTCGCCTGTCATGAAAAAGCTCCCCCTTTCGTGATTTATTCAAAGAAATACGATATTATAGCCATCGCGACCGTTATGACGATTGCAACGATGACGATTTTTCCTTCCGTCCAGCCGCAGAGCTCAAAATGGTGGTGCAATGGCGACATTTTGAAAAGTCTTTTCCCATGTGTCAGCTTGAAATACGATACCTGAAGAATGACGGATATCGCCTCTATGAAATAAACTATGCCGACAATGACGAGTATCAGCGGGTCGCCTGTCATGACAGACAGCGCAACGACCGCTCCGCCCAGGAAAAGCGAGCCTGTGTCACCCATGAACACTCTTGCGGGATGGGCATTGTATACGAGAAAGCCGAGACATCCTCCAAAAACCGCAATGGCGAGCGTTGCCGCGGCGTTCTCGCCGGAAATGACCGCCTTTACGGCAAAGAACGCGCACACCGCCGCCGTAACGGAGGAGGCGAGCCCGTCGATACCGTCTGTGAGATTTACGGAATTCGATGTGAATATAAAGAACGCGATGAAAAGAATATAAAACCAGAAGCCGAGCTCGATTTCCGCCTTGAAGAAGGGGATATAGAGCGTTTTTGAAAGTCCGAACGTTTTTTCCGCCGCGAGCATGAAAAACGATGATATCGCCGCCTGGAGAAGTATCTTCTGGTATGCGCGGATTCCGTCATTTTTGTGCTCGAAGAGCTTTTTGCCGTCATCGATTATGCCGACCATTCCCGAAAAGAGCGTAAACCCATAGCACACCCAGAGCTTGACGATTTCTTCTTTCTCAAGGAAAAAGAACGAAGCGCAAAGCGAGACCGCGACTCCGACGATGAAGAACAAGCCGCCCATCGTCGGGGTGCCGTCCTTGCATTTATGCCATCTCGGGCCGATTTCCTTTACGGGCTGACCGAGCTTTTTTGTCATGAGTACGGGAATGAAAATTCTTCCCAGCACCGCTGTGCATACAAATGCCGTCGCAAGGACGATTGCAAGATAAATGGTCATTACTTTACTCCTGAAGCAGTTTTGATATTCTTTCAAGCGACAGCGCACGGCTCGCCTTTATAAGCACCGTGTCGCCTTCGCGGATGAGCTGTTTTAATGTGTTTGCGGCGGACTCCGCGTCGCCGTAGTCGATTATTTCCGTTATATTTTCGGGTGACATTCCGCCGTCTTCGGCGCCTGCGGCAATTTCCTTTGCGAGCGTGCCGACCGTCACAAGCCTGTCGACTCCCAGCTCCGCCGCCTTCTTTCCGACAGCGCGGTGAAGGGAAGCGGAATATTCGCCGAGCTCCCGCATTTCGCCGAGCACGGCAATCTTTCGTCCATTTGCGACGTCACAAAGCACACAGAGCGCTGCCGACATTGATTCGGGGCCCGCGTTGTAGCAGTCCTCGATGATTGTAAACCTTCCCGCATCGATAATGTTCTGACGCAGCTTTACGGGCTCGAACGCGAGCAGTCCCGCGCGGATTTCCGCTTCGCTCATGCCGAGCATTGTTGCGACTGTCACCGCCGCGAGCGCGTTTTTGACGTTATGCTCGCCTATCTGCTTTATTTCAAGCGAGCTCATGTCGCCGCCGATTTGTGATTTTATATCAAACGTCATGCCGCCATCCGTATGACGGATGTTTTCGGCGACGTAATCGCTTTTTCTGTTTTTTATTCCGAAATGAATCCGGCAGAGCTTTCTTTCTCCGAGGACGTCCGCGAGCATTGGCTCGTCGCCGTCGAGAATGATAATTGCACCGTCTCTCATGCCGGAGGCAATTTCGAGCTTGGCACTGCATATATTTTCTCTCGACCCGAGGTTTTCTATGTGCGAATTTCCTATGCAGGTTATGACGGCTATATCGGGCTGTGCGATGTTTGAAAGCCGCGATATTTCACCGAATGAACTCATGCCCATTTCGAGGACGAGAATTCTGTCGTCCTTTTCAAGGGAGAGAACGGTCATCGGTAAGCCGATTTCGCTGTTGAAATTGCCTTCGGTCTTGTGAGTTTTGTATTTTTCGGAAAGTATCGAATGGATGTACTGCTTTGTCGTCGTTTTGCCGACGCTGCCTGTCACGGCGACGGTTATCACGTGAAAGAGCGACTTATATGCCCTTGCGAGCTCGCCAAGCGCCTGCACAGTGTCGCTGACGAGAATATAAGGAATATCGCAGTCCGGCTTTTGGCTGACAACGGCACAGACGGCGCCGTTTTCCTTTGCCTTGCCGATAAAATCGTGACCGTCAAAATTTTCGCCCCTGATTGCGAAAAAGCACTCTCCGGCGCAGTCGACGCGCGAATCGATCGAAACTCCGCAGACCGGGGCAAGCGGATTTCCATTGCAGAAGAGCTCCCCATCGCACATTTCGGCGAGCATTTGCAGATTTATATTAAGTTCAGTACATCCGAATTTCATTTTCAAAGTCCCTTTTCAAGAATTATGTTTTCCGCCGTCTCCCTGTCGGAGAAGGGGAGTTTTTTTCCGCCCGCCGTGATGAATTCCTCGGCTCCCTTGCCGAGAATGAGCACTGTGTCGCCCTTTTCGGCTGACGTGATTGCAAGCCCGATTGCTGTTTTCCTGTCAGGCTCGGTTGTGCGGTTTTCGCAGGCTTTTATGCCCGCGACTATATCGTTTAGTATTTTGTCGGGATTTTCCGAGCGGGGATTGTCGCTTGTGATGATTACCTTATCCGAAAGCGCGCAGGCGACCTTTCCCATTTCGGGGCGTTTGCCTTTGTCCCTTTCCCCTCCGCAACCGAAAACGGTTATGACTTTTCCCGCCGTGAACTGTTTTGCCGCGGAGATGACGTTTTTCATGGCGTCCGGCGTGTGCGCAAAGTCGACTATGACCGTCACGCCGCTCTTTGTCGTGATTCTCTCCATCCGTCCCGGTACGCCGCAGAACCGACTCAGCGCTCTTGCAGAAATTCTGCCCTTTATCCCGAGCACGGACGCCGCAGAAGCCGCCGCGAGCATGTTATATACCGAATGGATTCCGACGAGCGGGGAAGAGATGTGTTCTCTCATGCCGACGGAGCAGAAATCGAATCCGACTCCGCTCTGCGACTGCTTTATGTTGTCCGCAAAGAAGTCAGAGTCAAAATCATTTATCGAATAATACCAGATTTCATCCGTTGCCGCCCATGCCATTTCGTAGGCGTGCGGGTCGTCAAAATTTAGCACAGAATGACGGCATTGCGAAAACAGCTTTGCCTTTGCCGTGCCGTATGACTCCGGTGTTTTGTGATAGTCAAGATGGTCGCGCGAGAGATTTGTGAAGATTCCGAGTTCAAAGCGCAGACCGAAGAGACGCTTCTGGTCGAGCGAATGAGAGCTTGCCTCCATTATCACAAAGTCCGCCTTTTCGTCCACGGCTTTTTTCAGAAGCGGGGCGAGAATATCCGGAGGAGGCGTTGTATATCCTGTTTTCTCTGGATCGCTTCCGCTCCCCGCGCCTTCCGTTCCGATCAGAAACGTATTGTAGCCGCCCTCGCGAAGTATTTCGGAGAGCATTGCGGAGACCGTCGTTTTTCCGTTTGTGCCTGTTACGGCGCAGAGACGGAGCTTCTTTTGCGGATTTCCGCACATGGCAAGGCAGGCGAGCGCGAAAGCCTCTCTTGCTTCCTTTACGATCACTGTTGGGACGGGGAAGCGTTCGTCCGATGCACTGTCCGTAACGACGGCGGCAGCGCCCTTCACGGCGGCGTCAAACATATGGGCTTTTTCCCCGTCAAGAGAGAAGAAAAGCTCGCCCGGACGGAGCTTTCTTGAATCGGCGCAAACGCCGATAACGTCGATATCCGCCGCATCAAACGGCAGAAATATGAGCTCGTTTTCAGATATAACAGATGATAATTTCAATTTACGGTCACCTCCGCGGTATGCTTTGAAATATTCTTCAAACTTCCCGCGGAGAATCCGACCTGTCAGTCGGAGACGTCCGTAATTCTGAAATCCACCGTGATTATACTTCCTTTTTCGGCGGATGTGCCCGCCGCAATCGACTGTTCGACAGCCACCGCCGAGCTTCCGCTGGTGACGCCTGTCAGATGAATATTGAAGCCAGCGTCGGCGAGGATTTTGTTTGCTTCCGCCGCGCTCTTCCCGACGACGGAAGGGACTGTTGCATATGCGGAGCCGACCTCGTCGCTTGTGTAAAGAATGATTTTGCCGTTTTCGGGCGACATTTTGCTTCCCGAAACGGGAACCTGCGTTATGACGGATTTTCCCGTGCCGATAATTTCGTATTTAAGTCCGGCGTCGCTTATGTTCTTGATCGCCGTATCGAGGGAGAGTCCGCGATAGTTTTTGACGGAGACTTCGAGCTTTGCCATTTCCTCCGCCGTATATACGGGTTCAACGCCGAGATAGGGAAGGATTTCCGCAAGCATTTTCGCAACGTAAGGCGCAGCCACGGTGCTTCCGTAGATAGAGCCGATTGTCGGCTCGTCGACCGCCAGCAGAATGACGATCTTCGGGTCATAAGAGGGAGCATAAGCCACGGTTGACGCTATTCTCTTGTTGCCGACGGTACCCTTTTCGGATGTACCCGTCTTTGCCGCGACGGAATATCCCGCAACGTATGCGTTCTTTGCGCCGCCGTTTGTCGCAACGCCTTCCGCAAGTATTGCGGAGATCGTCGACGCTGTCTCTTTACTTATGACCTGGCGTTTTTCCGTCGTGCCGAAGGTTGCTTTTATGTTTCCGTCGTTATCCTTTATGGCTTTGACGACGTGAGGAGTGACGAGGGTTCCGCCGTTTGCGACAGCCGCAACCGCAGAAATCTGCTGTATGGCGGTTACGTTGTATCTCTGACCGAAGGAATAAACCGCGAGGTCGAGGATGGACATATTGTCCTCGCTTCTGTAAACCGAGCCGGTTTCGCCCGGAAGGTCGATTCCCGTTTTGCAGTCAAGCCCGAAGGCGGAAAAATATTTGCAGAACGTCGGTATGCCTATGCGCTCTGCGAGCATCATCATGCAGGGGTTGCATGACTGCATAAGTCCCTGGGAGAAGGTCACAAGCCCGTGACCGGTTGTTTTGTGGCATTTGATTTTCCATCCGGCGACGGTATATGAGCCGCCGCAATAGAAGGTGTCGCTCGTTTTCGCCTTGTTTTCTTCAAGCGCCATTGACGTTGTGAATATTTTTGAAGTCGAGCCCGGCTCGTATGTTTCGGTTATCGTCTTGTTGTTCCACATTTCAAGCAGAAACGCGGAAAGCGCCTTCTGATATTCAACCGTTCCTTCGCCGTATTCCGTCTTTGCGGATTCGGCTTTTTTCTGATAATATTCGGGGAAGGTTGTGGGATTGTTGAGGTCATAGCTGGGGTATACCGCCATGCCGAGTATCTCTCCGGTTGACGGATCCATTGCAATTGCCTGCGCGCGGGACTTACAGCCCGACTCGACAGCTGCCTGTTCGAGATAATTTTCAAGTATGCTCTGGATTTTGTAATCGATCGTTGTCACGAGGCTTGCGCCGTTTGAGGCGTCGATATAGGTTTCGTAGTTATAGGGCATGGAGCCCATGTTTCCGCTCTGTGCGGCAACGATCTTTCCGCTGACGCCGGAGAGGACGCTGTTGTAATAATATTCAAGTCCGTAACTGCCGCCGTCCGTGCCGCAGAAGCCGATGACGTGGCTCGCGAGGGTTGAGAAGGGGTAGACGCGCGTCGTCATTTCCGCAAGGCAGATTTTTCTTTCAAGCTCGTTATCCGCTATGTATTGGCGGACTATATCGGCTGTCGCCTCGTCGACATTCTTTTTTATCGTTCTGTCTTTGTATTTTGTCTTTGTCGACTGCTCGTATACATAGTCGTAATCGACGCCGAGAATTTCGGATAGCCCCTTGCATATGAGCACGCGCTCATCCTCGCTTTCGATATCATAAGGGGAGATGAAAATTCTTTCGGTCGTGTAATTTGTGGCAAGAACGACGCCGTTTCTGTCCGTTATCACGCCTCTGGAGGCGGAGATCGGCGTTTCGTATATCATCTGTTCAATGACAGCGGCGCGGTATTTTTTGTAATTTACTATCTGAAGATAAAACAGCCTGCCGATGAGTATCACCGCAATGAGAGAAATTGCGGAAAACAGCACAAACGATCGCGTGCGTATCTGCGGGCCTTGTTTACCGAGGATTGAGTCCGGTTTTGAGCTTTTCATCGGCAATATGTTCTCCTTTCCCGATAATTAAAAAGAGCAAAGAGCATTATTATATTCTCTTTACTCGAAAAAGTTATTACGATATTACATTATATTTGCGACGTGCGAAATTATGCACGCCCCCGAGGCGGGGGCGCACAAAAATCAGTTCAGAAATTCAACTATCTTGCCGAAGTTCTTTGCAATCGCGCTGAGAAGAGAGTCTATCGCGCCGCCAATCTGGCTTTCGGGCTCGATAACCTCGCTTACGTCCTCCGAGCCTTCGCTTTCAAAATAAACGGTTGTCTTGCGGGAGGAGTCAAGTCCGAGACCGGACGCCGTCGACTCTATTTCGGATTTTGTATACTTATAATCGAGTCTGCCTTCAAGCGTTTTTGCTTCGGCTGTCAGATCCTTTATATCGCCCTTCATTGCGGATATCTCGGAAGAGAGCTCCGAAACCTGAACGAAGGAGAATATTATAAACATGAAGAGAACCGTTGCGATGATCATTCCTATGATAAGCGCGAGCGGGAATGGAGTGCGGCTTTTGGCTTTGACGGTGTTATATCTGTCCCCGCCGCCTCCGCACATATCGGAAAGGGAAGATATGACACTCTTTTTGGAGGGAGAACGATGGTTTGAGGAGTTTTTTGGAGTTTTGGAGTTTGGGTTTTGGCTTGAGTTCATAATCTTCCTTCCTTTCCGTAATGCGTTTACTGTATTTTCTCGGCTGCACGGAGCTTTGCGCTGTGCGACCTTCTGTTTAGCTTGAGTTCTTCTTCCGAGGGAAGAATGGGTTTTCTCTGAAGCGTCTTTATCTGCGGCTTCTTCCCGCAAACGCAGACGGGGAACGACGGAGGGCATGTGCAGCCCTTTTCGAGTCTTGCGAATATTTGCTTGACGGCTCTGTCCTCAAGGGAATGGAACGTCAGCACTGCAATCCTTCCGCCTTTTGCAAGCGAGTCGATCGCGTCCTCTATTGCGGGAGCGATTATTGAAAGCTCGCCGTTGACTTCAATTCTTATCGCCTGGAAAGCCTGCTTTGCGGGGTGATGACCCTCTGTCAGCGCTTTTCTTGAAGCGACGGATTTTATCACGTCGACAAGCTCGAATGTTGTTTCTATCGGCTTTTCGCTCCGCTTTTCGACTATCGCACGGGCAATCCTCGGCGCGTTCGGCTCCTCGCCGTATTCATAAAGTATCCGGCGGAGCTCGCTTTCGGGATAACCGTTTACAACGTCATATGCCGAGAGCGGGGAGGAGCGATCCATCCTCATATCAAGGGGAGCGTCTGAATTGTATGAAAAGCCTCTTTCGGCTGTATCGAGCTGATAGGACGATACGCCGAGATCGAATATCACGCCGTCGATCTTTTCGATTCCGAGCGACGAGAGTATGTTTTTTATATTTGAAAAATTGTCTTTTACGAACGTTATTCTGTCTGCATAGGGCGCGAGACGTTTTTTTGCGGCTTCGATTGCGTCGTCATCGCGGTCGATACAGATGAGTCTGCCGCCGGAGAGCCTTTTTGCAATCTGCTCGGAATGACCTCCGCCACCGAGCGTGCAGTCAACGTATGTTCCGTCCGGCTTTATATTCAGCGCTTCTATGCACTCTCCGAGCATTACCGAAAAATGATTGAATTCACCCATCAGACGCCCAGCCCTATCATTATGTTCTGAATGTCAGCCATGTCCTCTGCGGCCTTCTTTGCTTCCCATGCGGACTGTGACCAGATTTCTATATAGTTGTTTACGCCGATGACGACCGTGTCCTTTTCGAGCTTTGCGTAATCACGCAGAACCTGCGGAATGAGAACTCGTCCCTGAGAATCGAGGGAGGTGTCGCAAGCGGCGGAATAGAAAAAGCGGCGGACGTCACGAGCCTGAACGAGCGGCATTGCGTCGATTCTGGCGGAGAACTTCTCCCATTCGGAAAGAGGGTAAACGGAGAGGCAGTTATCGATACCGCGCGTGACGACGAATGTTTCGCCGAGCGCTTCGCGGAACTTGGCAGGGATGAAAACTCTGCCCTTGGAGTCTGTCGTGTGGATAAACTCGCCTAAAAACATCTTTTGCCCTCCTTTTCTTCTTCGGAATGTGGATAACTCTGTGGAAAGTGTGGAAATCCACCACTTTGCTCCACTTCGCGCCACTTTTATGGTTTAATTATAAATGATACGTGGACAAAATACAAGAGCTTTTTGAAAAAAATATAAAAAAACACGCAGGGAAAATAATCCGTGGCCGGATTTTCTGCGTGTTTTTTCTTCTTATTTATTATATATGGCGTGCTTTCAGCCTTTCAGCACCGAGAGCGCCGCCTCCGGAACGTAACGCGAAACGTTTTTTCCTTCGGAGATGAGCTTGCGGACGAGGGTCGAGCTTACGTCTTTGTACTGCGGGTCGGCTTCCAGCAGAATTGTTTTTATTCCGCTGTGCTCAAAGTTGAAATCCGCCTGCTTCTGCTCATAGGCGCGGTCATTTTCGCTGCGCACGCCCTTTATGATGACGTCAACCCCCGCTTCCTTTGCGTATTCGAAGAGCATACCGTCGTTTGTTATGACAACGGCGTTGTCTATATCCATAGTTGCCGCGCAGAGCGCCTCAAACCTTTTTTCGAGAGGGAAAAGCGGCTTTTTTTCCGGATTTTCAAAAATGCCGACAATCAGCACGGCACACATATCCGCCGCCCGCCGGATTATATCGAGATGGCCTTTTGTAACCGGGTCAAACGTGCCCGCTGTCAGAGCTATGCCGTATTCCATCACTCTGCCGCCTTCGGGGAAAGATAATATATGATGACCCTGCCGTAGCGCGACTGCTTTGAAAGGGAATAGCGGGAGGCGACGTCGTCATTGTCCATAAGCCCCTCCTGTTCGTCCTCGCAGATGATAATGCTCGTGTCTTTTACGAGAGCGTTGTCATAAATCGCTTTGAGTGCAGACGGCAGCAGCCTTTTTGCATAAGGCGGGTCGATGAAAACGATGTCAAAACGGCTCTTTCCGGAAGCGGATACGGCATATTTTTCGTAATCCATACAGAGCACGTTGGATTTTTTATAGAGCTTGGTTTTCTGGGCGTTTTCCGTTACGAATTTTATCGCTTCGCGGGAGCTGTCAACAAAGGTGCACTTTTCGGCGCCCCTTGAAAGCGCTTCGAGACCCATCTGTCCTGAACCTGCGAAAAGGTCGAGCACCTCGCGCCCCTCAATATCAAACTGTATGGACGAGAACACCGCTTCCTTGACCTTCTCCGTCGTCGGGCGGGTGATTTCCTCTCCCTCCGGAGTTGAAAGGCGGACGCCTCTTGCTGTTCCTGTAATAATTCTCATATAATTCTCCTTTTCAAGCGAAATAATCTTTTATATTCTTTGCAATTTCTTCCGTTATGCCTTTGACACGGCACAGCTCGGATACTTCGGCTTTTTTGATCGCCGCAAGTCCGCCGAATTCGCGGAGAAGCGCTTTCGCCTTTGCCGTCCCGACTCCTTTTACGTTTTCAAGGACGGACGTTTTCTCTGTTTTGCGCTTTCCGCCCATCATTTTTGATATCGTGAACCGGTGAACCTCTTCCTGAATTTTATATATCAACGAGTATACCTGCTGCTCGGAAAGTATCTCGATTTCGCCTCCGTCCTCGCCGACGAGGGCTCTCGTCCTGTGCTTATCGTCCTTTACCATGCCGAGGGTCGGAATGTCATAGCCTGCCTGACGCATAGCCTGCTTTGCGGAGGAAACGTGCGTCGCGCCGCCGTCGATGAGGAAAAGATCCGGCATAACGGCGCCTTCATCCGAAAGATGAGCGCACCTTCTGCCGACAGCCTCCCGCATGGACGCATAGTCGTCACGCGTCGTAACGGTTTTCATTTTGAAAATCCGATAGTCGCTCTTTTTCGGCTTGCCGTTTTCAAAAACGACCATCCCCGCGGTTATGTGCTCATCGCCGATGTTTGAAATGTCGAAAGCCTCAATTCTCTCCGGAACAGTTTCAAGCCCCGCAAGAGACGCAAGCCGCGCAAGGGTTTTGTCCGTTTTTTGCGACGAAAGCAGATATTCGCGGCATTTCTGCGCCGCATTTTCGACTGCCATATCGCAGAGCTTTTTCTTTTCGCCCCTCTGCGGGACGGAAACCGTGACCTTCCGCTTCATTTTTTCGGAAAGCCAGCTTTCGCAAAGCTCTCTGTCGCTCTCCGAAAGCTCCCCGCCGACGGTTATCTCCTTCGGAATGTACTCTCTGCGGACGTAAAGCTCGCAGATAAACGAGCACACGGCGGAGGAATCAAGTATCTCACCGCCGGAGAAATAAAATATTTCGGAATCCGTCAGCTTGCCGCCGCGGATATAGAAAACGCATATCGCTCCGATACCTTCTCCGGAATAAGCGGAGATGACGTCCCGCTCGGTATCGGGCGAGGCGACAACCTTCTGCTTTTCGCGCAGCTTTTCGATTGCGCGGATTCTGTCGCGACAGACAGCCGCAGCTTCGTACATTTCGTTTTCGGAAGCGTAGAGCATTTTTTCAGTCAGCCTGTCTGTAATTTTTTTATAATCGCCCGAGAGAAAATCGACAGCCCCCGAAAAGCTCTCTCTGTATTTTTCGCTCGTTACGTTTTCGTCGCAAGGGGCGATACAGCCAATCTGCTTATATATGCAATGCCCGACCTTGCCCTTGTCCCTCGGAAACCGGCGCTTGCATGGCGGCAGACCGAAGGTCTTCTGCATTGCGTTGATTATTCCGTACACAACTGTTGTCCCGGAGTACGGGCCGAAATAAAGCGCGCGCGGATTCTCTCTTTTTCTTGTGACGGTGAAACGCGGGTATTCATCATGCATATTGACGGAGATATAAGGATATGATTTATCATCCTTCAGCTTGATATTATATCTCGGCTTATAGAGCTTTATCAGGCTGTTTTCAAGCGTCAGCGCTTCCATTTCCGAATCGCACACGATGTATTCAAAATCGCGGACGAGGGAGGTCATTATATCTGTTTTGACGCTTTTGAAATCCGTTTCGTGAAAGTATTGCGAAACGCGGTTTTTCAGCTTTTTCGATTTGCCGACATATATCACCTTTCCGCCGTCGCCGCGCATTATATAAACTCCGGGCGAGAGCGGGAGCAGGGAAGCCTTTTCGCGCAGACTTTCCGCATATGCGGGATTTACCATATGTGCGACCTCCTTTCAAGAAAAAAACGGCAGTTGCAAAGCACCTGCCGCGGTTGTTTTCCGGATTTTTCGGTCAGAGAGAATTGCTGACCAACTCTTCAAGACCGTTCAGAGCCTCGGCTTCGTCCGGGCCGTCGGCAATCAGAGTGATGGTCATGCCGCCCGTAATGCCCATGGAGAGCACGCCGAGAAGGCTTTTCGCGCTAATGCGTCTGTCATCCTTCTGAATCCAAATAGAGCTGGCATAAGAATTTGCTTTCTGAATGAAAAACGTTGCCGGTCTTGCATGGAGACCCACGTTGTTTTTAATTGTAACTTCTCTTGAAATCATACCTTATGCTCCTTTGACGGTATAAAACGCACTTTTTTATCAAAACAGCGCGCAAATTGCTTTTGTTATTCTATATTATAACAAACACTTCAAATAAAATCAATAGTTTTTTAATATTTTTTGTCATTTCGCGGTGGGCGTGCCTATTCCCGTGAGCGTCATTGAGAATTCAACATCGGTCGAATAGACGTAAATGACGTCGGAGACGGTTGCCAGCTTGCTTCCGCCGATATAAAACCCGTTTTCTCCGCTTCTTCCGTAAAGCACGGCGACGCCTCTGACGTCCATGGAGAAGGGATGGTCGACGCGTTCGATATTGCCAGCGCCGTTTTCAACATAGACCTTTGAAGGCTCCTTTGAAACGCTCTGGATATAACCGATTATGCTGTCCCCGTCCGAAAGGTAAATAACCGTGCCCATGCGGAGCTTTTCCGTCATTGTGTCGGCTGTCGACTCCATGACCTCGGGAACTATGAAGCTGACTCTGACCTGCTCGTCGAGGGAGTCCTTTGAATTGTAATAATACCTGAAAACGAGCGCGACAATGCACGCAACGATGACAAGTATCAGCAGCGCGTCAAAAATGTTGAAGCGCGATTTTGTATCCTGTTTTGCCATAATGCCGCCCCCTTATCCGAGATTGAATTCGGTGCAGAACGATGTGCCCGCGAAGGCGCCGCACCTGAAATATATCCGCGAGCCGACGAGAATCTTGTTTTCGCCCACGTATGCTATGCCGCGGTCGTCTATATCGGCTGTCACGCTTATGGTTACGTAAACGTCGTAGAGATTGTCATATTCGGAATATGACAGATATCTGTTTCCGGAGCTGTCCGTCGAGAGCTTGCTCCCGACATATTTTGTTTTCTCCGTGCGGACGGAGCTTATCGTTCCGACGGATTTTCCGGTCGACGAGTCATAAGCGATTTCTCCCGCCTTTATGATGGAGATATAATCCGCGTTTACTCCCGAGAGCCTGACCGTATACGTCACGGTTTTCTCGCTTGACGCGGCAACCCTTTTATCGGAGACGGTCATATAAACGATGACGGCGATTATCGCGAGCACCATGATGATTATGAGCACGTCAACAAAGTTGAACCGACCCTTTGCCCTTTCTCTGTTTTCCATAGAAATCAACTCTTTCCCGACGGAATTTTGTGCCTGCCGCACTCCTCCGTCGAAAGAGGCGGCGCAGGTATATTCAGCAATAGAATTCTCCGGATGATTCGTCCATGGCGTTTTTCGACATGAGCACGGCGCCCGCCGAAAGCCCGACGACTATCCAGAACATAAGGAATATGCGGTAGTTATACCAGACGTAATCCGTCACGCCCTGCACAAGGAACGCGACGAGCCCGCAGAAAATGCCGACCTCGGTCATCTTGCTGTTTTGTGAATCGGGCGATGTGATGTGAGACAGGTTCATCTGCACAAGAACGAATATAAATATGAAGAACATCACGGCGCCCGAAATTCCGAGCTCGGTGAGTATCTGGAGATAAAGGCTGTGACTGTGCGGCGCGGTTTCTATCCCGCGGAGCGCATACGAGGGGTACATCGTTGCGAACGCGCCTTCGCCTATGCCGATGCCGTAAGGCGAAACGTCCGAAAGCATTTTCCATACGCCCTTCCAGATACCTATCCTGTATGACGAGGAGGTGTCCGAATGGGTGAAAATGCTGGCGATTCTGTTTGTGACGCTGTCGCTGAGCGATATCGCAACCGCCACCGGAGGGAGGAGAAGTATTCCGGCTGTCATGCAACGCTTATCGGCGAGCAGAAGGAATACAACGGTCGATACGGCAAAGCCGAGCCATGCCCCGCGCGACCATGTCAGCACAAGGCAGAAAACGTCAAACGCGGCGCCGCAGGCGAAAGCAAAGCGCTCTTTAACGCTCTTTGCCGTTATCGCAAGGGCAACGGTTATCGGAATAACGAGAATGAGATATTCTCCGAGAACATTCGGGTTTGCGAAGGTGGAAACAACCCTGCCTTTTATCTCCCCGAAATCGGACATGTCCTGCCAGATGACGGAGGGCGTGCCGATGAAGTTTTCAAGAATACCGTAAATGGAGACTATCGCGCCCGAAAACGCGATTGCGGAAAGACATTTTTTCAGCAAAGCGCGCGAGCGGATAAGATTTTTGACGACGAAGTACGCCGCTATAAAGCAGACCATCAGCAGCATTTTGTTTGCGCTTGACGACGACCTTGTGAATATACCGCCGAAGAACGTCAGGATTGCAAATATGAAAATGGGGAGGTCTATAAGCGAGAGCTTGAGCACACGCTTTCCGCAGAAGAATTTGACGAGACACGAAAACAGCACAAGGCACATAAGCGCGGCAAGCGCCATTGTCGGAAGGAAAGGGAGGAGCAGACACATGCCGATGACTCCCGCCTCCGGAGAGATTATCACCGCGTGCACCGCGACAATCGCCGCTATGGCGAGGAGCACAAACTCCGCGGGAACGAATATCGAAACCGTCCCGCACACCATTCCGACGAGAAACGAAACGCTTATTCCCGTGTTTGCCGGACTTGCCGCCGCATAGTCAAGCGCGACGGAGCGGAGACTGAGCACGTCAAAAAAGATAAACCGAAGAATAACAGAGCCCGATATCGCCTGAGCAAGGCTCTTTTTCGACATGAACAGCACGAATGACAATATTATGAAAGCCACGCCCGTTATGAGCGAAGCGAGGGAAACGTCAAGCGAGAATGAATATTTTTTCAGAAGATACGTCGCGACGACATAAAATCCGAAGGAGAAAGCAAACACTCCGTATGACGAAAGGGAAAGGGTCAGCAGGGCTGAGGAGAGCTTTCCTATCGACGAGATGATAAAGCTGTTTTCAAGCGACGAGGCGACCTTGTGTTTGACTTTGCGGAAGCCCTCGCTTTCGGACGAGCCGAGCGAATGGGCAATGCTGCCGGCAAATGAATTCTCGGCGCAACTGTCGACCTTGTCATACGAGAGGAGGATACTTGCGGCGAAGCTGTTCTTCGCGGCTTTATATATGAAGTCGGCAAAGCGCATGAGCGCGGATATTATGACGCCCTTGCGGAGAAACTTTCCGAGCCTTCTTTTGAAGGGCACTTTTGTGTTTTTAGCCAAGCTCACACCTCCTTGTTTTTATCATTTTCATTGCGCCCGATTCTGCGCAAAATACTTATACATATTAAATATACCACACATTCCCCCGAAAAGACAATAGCGCAGACGAGAAAATTTTGAAAAACCGAAAGATTTACGGCATTTTTTTCAAAAAATCCACGCAGAATCACGGCAACTCCGCCCCCGACCGCTCCGGACGCCGCGATTTTCAGAGCCGACAGGAGCAGATTCTTCCCGCAAAAGCCCTTTATTTTCACTGCGGCAAATATGAAAAGCGTAACTGCCGCCGCCACATACGCAACGCCGTATGAAACGGCAATCCCGCGCATGCCGCCGTCAAAAGCGAAGACGGAGAGGGCTCCGCAAGCGGCGAACGTGCCTGTTCCGGCAAGCGACGCTATCATGGGAGGAACGGCGCTTTTCCTTGCGAAAAATCCGCGGGAGAGCACCTCGTAAACACAGAAAAACGGAACAGAAAACGCAAGCTGACGGAGAATTTCCACGCAGGAGCCTGCGAGCTCCTCCCCGAAATTTCCGCGCAGGTACAGCATGCAGACGATGTTGTCCGAAAGGAGATAAAGTCCTGCGGAGACGGGAAGCGAGAGGGCAAATGCGGCAATCACCGCTTTTACAAGGTATGAAGAAAATTCTTCGTCGTTACCGCCGGAAAATATCCTCGAAAGCGACGGCAGGATGAAATTGCAGACGCCGTATGTCAGCACGCCCGACGCCATGAGCCATATTGCGGAGGAATAATCAAACGCCGCGACGGCAGAATCCGAAACGAAGGTCGCAAAAAACGTCAGCAAAAGGGAACAGACGGGTAAAAGCCACGCGCCCGCCATGACGGACGGCGCCATTTTCAGCGCCGATGAAAGTCCATTGCCCTTAAAATGAAGAGTCGGGCGGGGAAAACGCTTTTTCGCCGCGAGCGGGATTGCGAGCGTGAGAAACTGTATCAGCCACGAGATTACATAGATTGCGGAGAGAATAATCATCGATTTTTCGCTCTCGGCGTTCTTCGCGGCGGCAAGATAGATTATTATCGCAAGGTTTGAAACAGAGCTGACAAGCGCCGGAAGAATAAAACTGCCGTGCGATTGCAGAATCCCGACGAGCACATATGCCGCGCCCGTGAAGATTATCATCGGGAACATGACGGAGAGCAGCTTTGCGCCGAGCGCCGCCGCCTCTTCTGTCAGATTGGGTGCGCAGACGGACAGAATCTGCCGCGAAAATGCGGCTCCGAGAACGGCTATAACTGTTGACGTAAGGACGGTGAGCGTAAAAAAAGACGACGAAAACAGCCGCGCATTCTTTTCGTCCCTGCGCAGCTTATCGCTGTAAAACGGGACAAAACACGCGACTATCGCCGCCGAAAGCAGTATATCGAAAACGGAGAGCGGAATTTTGGACGCCGCGGAAAACGCCACGGCGTAAACGCCGTCGCCGAGTCTTTTCGCAAGCATAATCTGCCGAAGCATTCCGAGCAGTTTTGAGACCACCGTCGCGCCTATCATCAGCCCGACGGTGAAAGCGGCTCTCCCTTTTTTCATTTCAGTCCTCTTTTTTTGTGTTTTCGCCGCCGAGAAGGTCGGGGCGTTTTTCTCTTGTGCGCTCAAGCGATTTTTCCCTTCGCCAAGCCTCGATATTCGCGTGATGACCGCTTAAAAGTACGTCCGGCACGAGCCTGCCGCGAAAATCATACGGGCGGGTATATTGCGGATATTCAAGCGTTCCGTCCGAGAGGCTTTCGTCCTCATAACATTCCGGGGCGGCGAGCACGCCGTCTATCATGCGGCTGACGCAGTCCGTAAGTATGCAGGCGGGAAGTTCACCCCCCGTCAGAACGTAATCTCCGATGGATATTTCCTCATCGACTATTTCTTCGATAATCCGTTCGTCAACGCCCTCGTAATGACCGCACAGAATGACGAGGTTATCATAATTTTCCGCAAGCTCTTTTGCATGTGCCTGAGTCAGTACCTTTCCCTGGGGGGACATATATATGACTCTCCTGCGGGTGCAGGAGTTGACGTCGGGCGCGGTTATTGCGGAAAAGCAGTTATATATCGGCACGGCGGACATGACCATCCCCTTGCCGCCTCCGTATGGCGTGTCGTCGACGCGGCGGTGCTTATCCTCGGAGTAATCCCTGATATTATGCACATTTATTTCTATTATACCCGCTTTTTCGGCTCTGCCGACGATACTTTCCGAAAGAACCGTGCGGATGAGTCCGTCAAAGAGGGTCATTATATCAAATCTCACGAAAAAGCCCCTTTCAATCAAAAAATCCGTCAATGGGGGTTACGAAAATACCCTTTTCCGTGTCGACGGAGGCAACGTATTCCGGTACGTTCGGCATCAGGACATCCTCTCCCGCCGTTTTTATGACGAAAATATCATGCGGGTCATACTGCATGACGTCTTTCAATGTTCCGTATGTTCTGCCGGTGTTTTTGTCGATGACGGGAAGCCCTATCATGTCGCATATGAATGTTCGCCCTTCTTTTACGGGGATATCCTCTCTTTTTGCGGAGATTACCTTGTTTTTGAGACGCGCGGCGTCCTCGACCGTCGTTATCCCGTCGAATTTTATGAGAGGGAAGGCGCCGCCCGTGCGGACGCTGAACGCGGTGTATTCCGTCTCGCCGATGTAAAAGTGCTTTATTTTTTTCAGCACGTCGGGCGAGTCGCACCACGGCTCAACCTTCATTTCTCCCGAAATGCCGTGCGTATTTATTATTTTTCCGACTTCAAGAAATTCCTTTTTCATTTTGCTTCCTTTTCCGAAATATATTATGAAAAATTGCCTCGGTAAGCTATGCGCTTTCCGGGGCAATCTGAATTTGCTTTTCAGCTCTTGAATTTGCGTTTTCTTGCAGCTTCCGATTTCTTCTTGCGCTTAACGCTCGGTTTTTCGTAGTGCTCTTTTTTCTTGACCC